>NZ_JBEBMB010000179.1:0-1150 GCF_040081915.1 Xenorhabdus sp. SGI240 | reverse complement strand
TTTTCGAAAAGTTATTAATTGATATGTAAGCAGGGCGCGAGCATACTTTTTTAACACCCCTTGAATGAACCGTAATTACATGATCTAATTATCCTTATTTTTCTTTTTAATACCCGCCCATGAATCCGAACCAGACCCTGATTGAACATTTAACCGTTGTGAAAGAAACCCGTTCTGATATCAATCGTCAGTACGAGCTGATTGATGTTATTTTTCTTGTCATCAGCGCCATTCTGGCTGGAGCCGAAGGTTGGCAAGATATTGAAACTTATGGTCGAGCCAAAATTAAGTGGCTGAAAAAATATCGCCCCTTTCTCAGTGGAATACCCCGCCGACACACGGCTGCCAGAATCGTGCGCGCTATTGAACTTGATTCGCTGTTGGAGGCTTTACTCAACTGGATCAATGAACAACGTGAACAGGGAGGGAAACCGGTCATTGCCTTCGATGGAAAAGTGCTGCGACACGCCTACCGTAATGAAAAGAAAAACGCCGTCCAACTGGTCACTGCATATGACACGGAGCAAGGATTAGTCCTGAGCCAGAAAGCCACCGCCACGAAAAACGGTGAAATCAGTATGGTGCGGCAGATGTTGGATATCCTTGACCTGAAAGGCAGCATCGTCACGCTGGATGCCTTGCATTGTCAGCGCCAAACGCTGGAAAAAATCAGCGAAAAGAAAGCCCATGTCGTTGTTCAGGCGAAGAAAAATCAGCCTCATCTGTGGAAAGCCGTCCAATCGCAATTTCAGGCGGTGTTTGATGCCGGTAAAGAAAAAATTATCACGGAAGTCAAGCAAGAAGCCCATGGTCGGCGTGAAGAGCGTTATGTGTTTCAGTTAAAGCCCCAATTCACGCCAGAATTAATAGAAAAATGGCCGACCATTCGTAGCATTATCGCAGTAGAACGTCACCGGACACAAAATGGCAAAGGAACGGTGGACACGTCTTATTATGTGAGTTCCCTTTCGCCCAAGCATAAATCATTGGGATATTACATTCGTCAGCATTGGCGGATTGAAAATAGCCAGCACTATATTCTTGATGTGGTCTTTAAAGAAGACGATTCACGAATTGTTCTGGATGGTGCCGTTGAGAATCTGGCATTGTTCCGTCGTATCGTCCTGAACCTAGTCAAACAATGCGATTG
>NZ_JBEBMB010000178.1:0-2684 GCF_040081915.1 Xenorhabdus sp. SGI240 | reverse complement strand
AAAGTCGAGCATCGCGTTATATTCATATTCATATTTAGATTTAGATGCAATTATTTCTACATGACTATCATTGCCATTAATTAAATAATGCTTTAAATCAAATCTATTTCTTGGGTCATATAATGATCTTTTATTGCTCAATATCTCTGAATTAGCGACTTGATAAAAACCTGAATCAGGGTGATAGCCATTTCCTTCCCAAAAATCAATCCGATTTATTGTAAAATTCTGCTCTTCTATTGAATAATTTTGATGATTAAGATCGAAAAAATTCATAGTAATACACCTGAGTTCAGCCACAATCAAAAAGTGAATTTCTATATCACGATATGTATTATTCTTAAAATTATCAAGGCATTGAATATTAAGCCTAAGTTTAACTCCCTCTGATTCTGTATAAACAGTCTCAAGGTCTGTAGTTGATATTTTAAACTCTGTTTTTTCTGGCATTAACTGTATTGTCATATAATTTCCTAACTATTTTTGCAGCCAATTGTCTTAACAAGGCCAGAACCATCTTTATTTTGTGTAACATCTATAGAACTAGAAGGCGGCCAGGGCAACCGCATGAATGATCAAATAACATTCAGGTTAGAAAATCCTGCTTGTAATACCTGTTCTAAAAACTGAATTCTCATCCAGGCGCGTTTACGTTTCATCCTTATACTTAATTTAGTTTTTTCTGTTTCAACATATTCAAGGCGATTCGTCTGAGTATTGCGATATTTTCTGCTGCATTTTCCCGATAAATCTGACAATCATCTTCATGAAAAATCGCATCCAACACCCAATGGAGATTATTTTCAATGCGCCAGTGACTGCGTACTGCCTGAGCCAATTTTTCTTCTGTCAGTTCTGCTGAACTGATGTAATAGCGATACTCAAGGCTCGGTAATTTACCTTTTTCCTGTCGGTATCCTATTGTTACGCCAAGTGTTTTTAATTCCGGCCATTCTGGGAAATCACCGTTAAGTAAATCAGCACTGATAACATGGCTTTCCCGGATTTCGGTGCGGCCATGGCCTTGTTCTACATTGATTTTTTCTCTTGTCAGGGGAGAGGTACATTGCGCTTTCAACGCGTTTTGAACCGCCCGATGGAGACGTTTTTGGTTATCTTTAACACTTAATAGGTAATCCGCGCCGACATCAATGAGTTTCTGGGCTATTTGGGTTTGGCATCCCATTGCATCGATGGAAACCAGAGTACCTTTCAGATTTAATAATTGGATCAGCTCAGGGATTGCGGTGATTTCGTTGGATTTTTTCTGAGTCCGAACCTGCCCCATGACGAGTTTATTCGTGGTGGCGTAAACACTGACAAGATGGAGTGTTGAAAGGCGTTTTTCGGGAGAGTAAGAGCCGCGTAATACTTTACCATCAATTGCCACTAGCTCACCTTGGGTCAGTTCATGTACTGAATTCATCCAATTGATAAAACAAAGGTTAAATTGTTTTGGGTTGATTCGCTAAATAACCCGGGCAAACGTATCATCAACAGGGACGCCTTCTTTGAACAGACCTTGTTGCAGAAACCACTCATGATAGCCTTCGGTATATTCCTGAATATCGCTCCAACCCTCTGTGCCAGCAATCATTGCGCAAAGCGACGCAAACAGGATATCAAATAAGGGATAGGCGATTTTTGCGCTCTGACGCGGGTCTTGGATCGCTGAAAAATGCAGGCTAAAGTCTTCAAGGCACATGATATTGGGTTTCAATGCTCAAAAGAGAGTATAAGATCACAGCTTTTTACTCGAAGCAACCAGTTTATTTTTGACTAAAAAACATTCGTGATCTTGCCCTGGTTCTATACTGGAGAAACTTCAAGATGCGTGTTATATTTCCCCGCAAGCGGGGAAATATAACACGCATCTTGAAGTTGGATTGGCATACAAATAAGAAGTGCTGAATTAATATTTAATATATTACTGATGGTGCTGGATATTTATCCATAATATATACATCACTCACATCTCATTCTGTATAAATCCACTTATTCCAATTTGATATTATCCATTCTTTTTTTAAAGCCACTTTATCTATATGCTCGCTCTCATTGGGTAATTGAATTAATAATAATCCTGCTTTATGCCCAGTAGATACAACAAGTCCATGTCTGGAATAGTCATCGGGAATATTCACCACTAAAAGATCTACAAAATCTTCATATGGCCAGACAGCAGGGAATCTGAATACACAGCCTCTAGATATACTGTCAGATTTATAATCAACAAGTTTTACTATCATCATGTTACCCTTAAATCGTGTTTTCCCTTAGGATCGAAACTATCAGGAATATCATTTAGCTTCATATCTACTTCACCTATATGATTGCCTCGTTTTTTAGCAACTTTTTCAAACCGTCCATGCTGAGTATCAACAGAATAATAATATTTACTATCTTGATAAATTGTTCTGCCTTTATTTAACTTTTCGATATTTTTGGCTCTTGTCCAGTTGTTTTCTTTGGACACACTTTCTGCCATTTCTCTGATTTTTGGAACCCTTTCCTCTGGAGGTAAGCGAAATAGACTCTTCTCAAACTCTGCAACTGTTTGACCGTTAGGTAGAGTAGGACATTTTGTTAATCCAAACGGGTCAACCCAAGATAGCGGATTATGCACATAGCCGTAAGGGTTAAAGCCCCCCGCCAGCCCGATTGGGTCTTAGGAACGATTCCGA
>NZ_JBEBMB010000177.1:0-2198 GCF_040081915.1 Xenorhabdus sp. SGI240 | reverse complement strand
GACCTGATGGCACATATTATTTTTGCGGTGAGTACCGTTTCGAATTTCTGCATATCAGCAGCCGTTAAAAACTGCTCTTCCAGCAGAGTGATTAATTTTTCTTTCAGTTCAATACTCATCTCTTCCCTCTATTATTTCTGTATCACTTAGGTAGTACGGCGATTTTTGAAATTCACTATTCAGTGCACTTAATTAACTTATGTGTTCTCTACTGAGATCTATTTAAGTAATGAGTTCTTACTTGGCAGTGCTTTACCTTTCTGAACTCTCCAATCCCCCCTTTCCCCCCTGGTTCTCTTCCCTATTCGTGTACTAGCAAAGTGATACATGCGAACTCCAAATTTTTTGTTACTGGTTAACGGCTATCGGCTTTGCGGTATAACCCTGTGCCGCTCTCTCATACTTCACGACAAATTCCCTGAGCCGGATATTGGCCGCCCGTCTGGCTGCATTGTCTTTGCGGTATGAAACGGGTTCGTTGTCCCATGCCGCCTGATACACTTCTGAATACTTAGCGGTGATCTTCGATCGGGTGCTTGCCCGCAGTTTTGCCAGCATTTCCTGAATCCATGCGCCATCGTCAGGGTAAAAGAGCGATGGCATGGTGACTTTGGTGTAGTCAGGAAAAGCCGACATCACGAAAACCCCACCACAGACCATATCCACACACCCCATATCGGGATCAAGAACGCCAGTGCATAAACCACTATCGACTGGAAGTTATTCATGGGGCACCTCGGGTGGTGGGAAAATGTCATCAAGCGTGAATTCAGTACCTAACGCGCTAAAAGCTGAAACTATCGTTCTGCACACAGTGATATCTGGGGTGCGCCTTCCATTCTCGTAATGCCCTATCGCACCAGGAGTGCAACCTACGTGTTCAGCCAATATTTTTCGGGTAATCCCTAAATCAGTTCTGAGTTTTTTTATCTTGTTCATCTTATTCCTCCTTTTTGTATAATATAATACATATCGTACCCAATAAGACAATATAAAGATACAATATGTTTATTGATAAAACTGATACAGTTTGTATAATCTAGGTATGAACATGAACTGGTTTGACATGGCCAAAGACCAAATGAAGGTCTTAGGCATTACATACGATAAATTAGCCGAACATCTAGGTATAACACGGGGTGCGGTAGGGCATTGGCTAAATGGAAGGAGAGAGCCTTCGCTAAAAGAAATCGCGGCAATACTGGATTTTATAGGAATTAAGCACGTTATCTTGAATTCAGATGGCACAATTTCCAATATCAACGATCAGTCTTCAAACTCTATAAACATCGAATCTGAGCCAAGACCAACCAAAAAACAAAAGGAATTAATAGACCTATTTGACAGTTTACCATCAGAAGAGGCGGATAAATTTTTGCGCGAACTGAAAGTTAGAGCTGCTCATTTTGATGCAATTTTCGTCGAAATGTTGGCGAAGAGAGGCATTAAAACAAACTAAAATAATCAAACCTCTTGTAAATTATTACATTATGTAATGTAACCCACCTTGATATTCAACACCTAATTAACAAAGCCCCCAATGAGGGGCTTTTTTGTATCTATTTTCCAGTGATTTAGTGATATAAATCACAATATTTGATCAAGGAATCAAAATTATTCCTTTTAAAATCAAAAAGAAAGGTTTTTTTATTGATTTTTCGGTACGCATTGTATTGATGGGCGTTGGTACGTGGTGTATCCTGTATACATAGTAAAAACCACACGGGGAAGGAAGCGATATATAGCAACGAATATTTACCAAAAACCTATTAAATAATTGCAAATTAAAGTTAAGAAAATGATGAATTATCAGGATCAGATTATTAATAATGGAGTGCATCATGTTTAGCAATATAACAACCAAGGAAGATTATACCGACTTACACACTGTGCTAGAAGCGGTGATGATATTAGAAAAGATGGAAAATAGTAGAGCTAGTGACATAGCTAAACAAATAATTGAACTGTTGAGTGCCAGAGCTAAAGAAATATCATCAATGAATTACAACAAATAACCACAACTATCGGAGACGCACGTGAAAACTTTTATCTTCGCAGCCATTGAGCGTTCCAACATGGAACAAACGCGCCCTACCTGTGTCAGGACTCAGGCAAATGACAGGGAAGAGGCAAAAAGGTTATTAGCGCCTGCATATGTAATCCTTGGCTGGATGGGTCAAATAGTTAATCGTAACTGA
>NZ_JBEBMB010000176.1:0-2393 GCF_040081915.1 Xenorhabdus sp. SGI240 | reverse complement strand
TGATTTTTGATTAACCCCTTAACCCTGCGCCGCGCTCTCATACTTCACGACGAACTCCCTGAGCCGGATATTGGCCGCCCGTCTGGCTGCATTGTCTTTGCGGTATGAAACGGGTTCGTTGTCCCATGCCGACTGATACACTTCTGAATACTTAGCGGTGATCTTCGCCCGGGTGCTTGCCCGCAGTTTTGCCAGCATTTCCTGAATCCATGCGCCGTCGTCAGGGTAAAAGAGCGATGGCATGGTGACTTTGGTGTAATCAGAAAAAGCCGACATCACGAAAACCCCACCACAGACCATACCCACACACCCCAAATAGGGGTCAAGAACGCCAGTGCATAAACCACTATCGACTGGAAGTTATTCATGGGTCACCTCGGGTGGTGGGAAGACTTTAGGCAGATCGGGGCGTAGCTCGTGGGCTTGGACTGCGCCGTTCGAAAACATCACAATGTCAGGAACCAACGAGACCGATACCCGCTTTTTTCTGTATAGCCATGAACTAATCAATGACTGCCTGCACCCCAAAACTTCGGCCAGTTTTGTTTGGCTGCCTGCGATTTTTATCACTTTCTCTATTGCTAAGTTTTTCATTTATCTCTCCATTAGCTCTATGGTGATAATATTATCACTTTAAACATAAATCAATCACTATAGGTATATTTGTAAACCTATCACTTTAGAGATAGAATTAGAGAAAAAGTAAATTAAGTAAGATAGCTATGCTGTGTTTCCCGCAGGGGTGGGAATAACCAACGCACAGTTAGAATTAACAGCGCTTTTAAAGCGTATTCCCCGTAGGTACGGAGGAGAAACTTGAGCTAGAGTCAAAGATAAACAAGGAAGTTTCTGCTCTGTGTTCCCCGTAGATACGGAGATGAACCATTAATGAGGTAACTATGACTCTTGCTGATAGATTAAAAGAAGCCATGAAAGAGAAAGGGTTTACGCAGTCCGCTCTCGCACAAGAGACGGATATGGCTCAATCGATGATATGGAAGCTAATCTCTGGAAAGGCTGCAAAAACAGGAAGGCTTGTTGATATAGCAAAGGTTCTTGGAGTTCGTCCCGAATGGCTTAGTGATGGAAGTGGAGATAAATATCCATCAAATGACCCTAATGCGGTTATTATGCACTCTAACCATTCAGTGCCTGTAAAGATCTATGACGAAGAACACGAAACAGATGAATCATTCATGGTACCTGCACTTTCAGAAGCACTAACTCATCTTGATTCGTGCCGAGCTTATAAAATCACTCAAAACACTGGCTGCGCTGAGGCACCAGCGGGAGCATTGATTGTTGTTGATAAATTGGAGAAAGCAGCCAATAACGATTTAGTGTATGCGCGCATAGGAAATAACTACTCTGTTTATCGTTATGTACAAGGTGGCTCTATGGACTTCTTGTCTGTAGACGACAGCAGGGTGCCATTGATAGCCGTGTCTCCCGATGTTGAGATAATCGGTGTTATTGTGTATTTATTTCGTGAAATGAAACGAAGACGATAATTCCCGTCCTCGACCTCAATCGTCCTTGCATAGACTCCTGGGTTCACTCGAAACATCTCCAAACCATCCCCCTTTCTTCTAAGGCACTGTTTTTACATACAGTGCCTAAAATCTTACTGAAATCCCTGTAATTATCAAGACAAAAAATCATTTATCTATCATCAAAGTAAATTTATTTGATTTCAATAACATAATAGAAAAATTAATTTTTATCACTTTAGATATAGACTAAGTAGAACTATAGTGATAATGTAATTTACAACAAAGTGATAAGAACAATCACCACGGATTAAAAAAAGGGGTACCAATGAATACTTTTATCTTTGCAACCATTGAGCGTTCCAACTTGAAGCAAATGCGTTGCTGAAAATAATCAACGGGCAAAAGGAATACAGTCAGGCGTATATCACAACATGGGCTGGTCAAATTATTAATCAAAAACCGGAATGACTTCATGGATATAAAAAATAAAGATGAATTTAAAAGCCATATACTTACTACCTATATGGCAAGCCAAAGACACGCTGAACCAGTTCCTAACTACAACTTAGAAGCACTTACAGGTTATGGTTATGCGCTCTATAAGAGAAATGGACGACATATGTATTTAGTTGATGTATTTCCCTCTTATGAGGAAGCCAACCAACAAGCTCAGGATATTGTTAATGAATATCAAGAACTGAAAAATTATTTAATACACAAAAAAAGCGAACATAAATCATGAAAACTTTTATCTTCGCAGCCATTGAGCGTTCCAACATGGAACAAACGCGCCCTACCTGTGTCAGGACTCAGGCAAATGACAGGGAAGAGGCAAAAAGGTTATTAGCGCCTGCATATGTAATCCTTGGCTGGATGGGGCAAATAGTTAATCGTAACTGA
>NZ_JBEBMB010000175.1:0-1765 GCF_040081915.1 Xenorhabdus sp. SGI240 | reverse complement strand
AAATGGATTGCAAGCCGGAAAAGATAAGTGCAAGCTCATTTGCAGTTAACGTGAGTCCGTGGGGATTTTCATTTGCAATTAATGTGAGCCAAAAAATCGGATAAATGCGAGTCCGCTGGATTATAGGGGCGAGGAGCTGTCTGACAGTTTTGCCACCACCGGGTAGGGGATCGGCGGCGTGGAAGAACCCATCGGGGTTTTGCAGACATCCGGCAGGGTGCCGACAATCATCCAGGTGCCCGTAGTACGGGCGATATAGTTATCAGCCATCTTTTTTCTCCTCTTCCAGTGGTGCCAGTTTGAGCAACGGCGCATCCGGGTTAATTTCAAACCGTGCTTCGGCGACCCGCACCGGCAAATCAGCCTTGAAACTCAGCCGGCAGGTCAGGTACAACGTTTTGGCATCACTATCGATAATAAGGGTGTCCGTGCGCATCGGCACGGGTAACAATACACCGTTTTGCATTCGCAGCAGGATAAACGGGCGGTGTCCCGGTAAGCGGATATGCAGCGTACCGTCGGGAGTCAGGTTGCTCAGGGTGAGCGTGATATCGGTCGCTGGCCAGTCAATCTGTTGGTCAGCCGGTGCGCCGTTCCAGTAGCCAAAATCAAAATCTTTCGGCAGATAAGGATGACGATGGGCCAACCAGTCATCATCGTAAGTGCCTGCCAATGCGCGGCGGGGCAGCCACGGGCGCCCGATAAAGCCCATTCCCTGTGGCTGGCAGGTGGGTGTATCGGACGGTAACGTACCATTCAGTTGGGCGGTAAAATGCTCCACAGTGAATGGTGCATCCGGTCGGGTAATACGGGGGACCGGGTAATGGGTAAGTTGTCTGGCTCTGGCGAACCATGGCGTGATAAATCCTGTGCCCAGTGGATTGGTTTCGCAGGTGGCGTGAGCACGTGGTGCTTTTTCACCGTCAGGATGCTGCTGGCGTTGCTCGGTTGTCAGGCAATCAGAGGATTTTAGGCGCTGGCTGGCTTTCTCATTGGTGTCGATTTTGCATTCGCCGCCAAAGGCGTAACGGTGATCCAGCGGCAGGGAAGTAAAGGGTTTCGGCTCACTCAGTTGCCAGTGACCATCGTCATCGCGGATAAATTCCCGTTCACCGCTGACGGTGAGGGTTTTATCGAGCAAAGTTTGCCCTTGTTTGTTTTGCACCTGTAACCGCACAGGGAATTCAGTACAGGGTTTATTTTCCGGCGCATACGCCGTGCCGTTGACAATCACGTCACAGCGCGGTTTAAACGGGGCGAGGTCGCTTTCCTGCAACACCTGTGAAGCGTTCATCGTGCCGCGATATTCATCCTGTAAGCACAGTGGTGGCGCAGGCAACAGTTCAACTCCCCCTGTCCGGCAGGGATGAACTGGTAGCCGATTTTCATCACTGCGACATGATGTTCGGTATCTTCGATATCGAGCATCGAATAATTCATGACCACAAACGGGGTCAGGTTACGAAATTTCATCTCAGGGTGTCCTTTTAGTTCAGATCGATATCTTTACCGGTGATTTGTACTGCACCGCTGGCCTCAAATTTGAACTCACTGCCCTGTATTGTGATTTTGCCAGCACTGTCCATGCGCAGGACATCAGTGAAATTAAGCTGAGAATGCGGGAACTGCTTGGCGACTACAACAGCAACTAAGGGCAAGGACTGAGCGGCTCTTAAAAAGAAAAAAGCCGGAAGATCATAGGGGATCTTTCCGGCTTTGATTACTACTTATAAATATCTATATTCACGCGATGCTCGACTTTAAC
>NZ_JBEBMB010000174.1:0-1801 GCF_040081915.1 Xenorhabdus sp. SGI240 | reverse complement strand
CACGATGCAGATGCTGGGAAGTCGTGGCGATGTAAAACAGGCGGCTACTCAGCAGGTGGGGCATAAGCCCGCACCGAAGCCACAGCCTTCTAAGCCCATCAGTAAGGAGAGAAAAAACACGCAAACGGCTCAACCTTCTGCTTTGCCGGAGGAGGAGAAAGAAGAGCTGGATTGGGCGGATGAGATCCCGTTTTGACGTGGTTTTTATCATCAACAAATTGCCCTGTTGCAACAGGGCTTCTTCATAAAATCGGTCAAAAAACGAATAAAAACCAAACCCTCAGAGTTTCTTGGTATTACGTGTTATACTAATGAATCAAAAGCATTTTTTAACATAAATAGCATTTTTTGTTAAAAAATAATACGGCACCTATGTATACTTAAGCACAAGTACACCTGCCACGCTGAGTCCCTTATCAGGGAATGCGCAAATTGGCGGGTTTTTTTTTACCTGAATTTTACTTTCCAGACACTTTATGACTACCCCTACGCAAAAGAAGATTTATCAAAAGCGTCCTGAAAATATTTCTTTTCTGATTAATAAGCTCCAGGAACGTGGCCTGATTATAAAAGATCGCAAAGTGGCAGAAAATGCCCTGACATTTATCGGCTATTACAGATTGCGGGGTTATTTTTATCCTTTTTACATTATGGATGATCAGCGTATACCACAACCGATTGAACCAAAGAATTTTGTTGCAGGAACGACGCTGGAAGATGTTATCCAGCTTTATGAATTTGATCGCAAACTACGTTTAATTATACTCGAGCAAATACAAAAAGTTGAAATAGGGTTGCGAACCTGTTTGTCTGAGCATATGAGTGGAAAATATGGTGCTCATTGGTTCATGAACTTATCTGTTTTGAGCAATGACTACCACTATGAAAACTTTTTTGGTCAAATTAATGAAGCCAAAGAAACGTTTATTGAACATTATAAGAAAAAATATCACACCCCGAAATATCCGCCTTCCTGGATGATTACAGAAACATTGAGCTTTGGTTCATGGTCGAAAATGTATAAATCGTTATTACCTGTTGACCAGAAAGCGATCGCACACAAGTTTAATGTTAAAAATTATGAAGTCATGGCGTCCTGGTTTCACACATTAAGCCATATTCGTAATCTCTGTGCACATCATAACCGTATCTGGAACCGATCTTTTCGTGCATTTCCGCCTAAAAAAGGCAGTGAATTAGAGCAACATATTATTAATCCATCCACGCTTTACAGTAGACTGGTTGTGTTGAAATATCTTTCAGATCAAGTGTCTTACAATGATGGACTTAAAACACAATTAACAGAATTGATGAAGGATAAACCCTGTTGTGTGAAATGGGAAAAGATGGGGTTTATTGATAATTGGGCTGGGACTCCACTTTGGCAGCAAGAGATGATATCGCCCTCTTCTTAGAATAAGTTAATGAGGATGCCGCCAGTGTTATGTGCAGTGATAAATGTATCCCATGTTGTGGAATGGTTTATTCAATTTAAGTGCTCTAATAACTTAATTTACTTATTAAACTTACCTGTTCGATTATTGAATTAGATAACTCAATCAGTTAAAGTAAAAAAGCTATCAGCAAAATCTGATAGTCAAGGCGTCGCGGCCTTGTTATGAGTAATCCACTGGTAGGATGTTTCTACCAGTGTGCCTGTGATCGCCCTTTCAATGGCGGTTCAGGCGGGGAAGGCTAACACCTTGCCGGTTGATTACTCCCGGTCCGCGAACCCTGCCTTGAATCGCCACCACCAATAATCAACAGAAGGGGACGCAGGTATGACTCACACTCGACAAGA
>NZ_JBEBMB010000173.1:0-1689 GCF_040081915.1 Xenorhabdus sp. SGI240 | reverse complement strand
TATGGCCGCCCGGGGCTGGTCATTGCGCCGCAGCAGGAGAGCGCGATGAGCCGGTTTCGTCATGCGGTGAAAAACCGGGATCAGCATATTCTGACCCTGCGAGTGGCGTGCGGCATTTTAGTGCTGGTCCTGCTGCTGAGCCTGACGGGCTGGATGGCATCACCGCGCAATCTCACTATCCATAACCCACCGGACTTACGCACCGGCAGTACACGCCCGTGGTGGGAAGTGCCTGCGCCCAGCGTCTACAGCTTTGCCTTTTATATTTTCCAGCAACTGAATGCCTGGCCGAAAAATGGCGCGCAGGACTATCCGGCCAAAATTTATGCGCTTTCCCCTTATCTGACGCCGGCCTGTCAGGATTTTCTGCGTGAAGATGCCAGAACCCGGGCTGACAGTGGCGAGCTGCTTGACCGGGTGCGGGTGGTCTATGAAATTCCCGGCCGGGGCTATGGGACACGTAGTGTGACGGTACGCGACCGGGATAACTGGGTGGTCCGGCTGGATTTGGTGGCTGATGAATATTATCACGCCGAACCGGTCAAACGGGCACGGGTACGTTATCCGCTGAAAGTGGTGCGCTGGGAAGGCGATGCCGAGCGTAATCCTTTCGGGCTGGCACTGGACTGTTACGACGGAATGCCCCAGCGGCTGGAAGCCATGCCACAACCTTTGGCAGAGAAAAAGGGCGTATTTCAATGAGCAGAGTGTCATTTGGCCGCTGGCTGGGATGGGTCAGTTTGTTATTGTTCAGCGTCGGCACACAGGCTGATGAGCTGATGACATGGGAACGTATTCCGTTATCCATCTCACTCAACGTGGGGCAGGAACGCATTATTTTTGCTGACCGGAATGTCCGTGTCGGTTTGCCTCCGTCACTCAGTGATAAGTTGCGGGTACAAAGTGCCGGCGGGGCGGTGTACCTGAAAGCCAACAACACCTTCCCGTCAACCCGCCTGCACTTGCAGGACAGCGAAAATGGCGAAATCATTTTACTGGATATTACGGCAGCTAAAACGGGGCCAACAGAGCCGGTACGGATTATTTATTCGGATGAAAAACATGCTGCGTCAAAAGAAGAACCACAGCGTCAGCGCAAAACCGAATTATCAGCACCGGTTCCGGTCGCCTTAACCCGCTATGCCGCGCAGCAACTGTATGCCCCGTTGCGTACCGTCGAACCGGTGGCCGGCATCCAGCCGGTGAACCTGCATCTGCCCCCGTCCATCACCACACTTTACCCGTCAGAGCCGATTGCGATTACGCCACTGTCAGGCTGGCGATCACACCCTCACACGGTCATCGCGCTGAAACTGCGCAATACGGCCAAACGCACTATCCCCCTCGACCCGCGAGGATTACAGGGGCAGTTTGTGGCCGCCACGTTCCAGCATCGCTGGCTGGGTGAAACGGGGTCACCGGAGGATACGACGGTATTGTACCTCGTCACCAAAGTACCGCTGGATAATACCTTTATCCCTGAGCCGGCATCGGTGAAACCGGGAGGCCGTCATGGAGGTTAAGTCCAATGCGTTGGTGAAAATACTGGTGCCGACAGTACTGGTTATTGGTGGATTTATCGGTATCAAAAGTTGCAGTTCAACGGAAGGTGCCGCGCCCGGTACGACGCAGAATAATGTGCTGGCCACGCTGTCACCGGAGGAGTTGCAGGCGCTGGGTGTCGGTGGC
>NZ_JBEBMB010000172.1:0-1111 GCF_040081915.1 Xenorhabdus sp. SGI240 | reverse complement strand
CCGCTGATCCAGATACTGGCCAATGGCATTGAAGGCACCAATCTGGACAGAGATACGCTCAATGAGCTGACCGATATTATCGAACAGCAACGGTATGATGCGTCCGCGTTGGGTGGCAGAAAGGTTTACCAGTTGCTGAACACCCGGATAGATCTGCTGGATATCTACAAACTGGGGCATGTTCGCGCCCAGCCCGTTCATCGTCTGGAGTATAAAACACCCCGCAAAAGTCCCGCCGCTGCCCTGACCATGCACCGTCTGGCCTGTGAACTGTTCCCCGAATGGGCTGCGAAATTTGATGCCGTGCTGGTCAACCAACCGACGGGGAACGCGCAATGAATGTTATCTGGCGAGCCGTCTGTTTTTGTTATGACAATGCCGAATTACCCTTTACGGATACACAGGATGAATGGTTTGTGTTTGTCGATGCGCCTGATCGTAAAGCGGCACTGGCGAAATTCCAGACACTATTACCCGTTATCTGGGCTGTGTCGCCTGAGAAAGCCGGGCATTTCAGTCCCCGTCATGAAGACGAATTGCGCGAGCTGTCACTGATGCCCGGTACACCGGATGATTTGGCCCTGCTGGAGTGTGGCTGGGAAAATGGCAAGCCGCAGTATTTAACCGCAAAAGAAGTCCTGTTCTGGGTTTCTTCTCCCTGTCTGCAACAACGGTTAGTGAGGGCACTGAATGCCGTCAACAGGGAGGTGACCAATGAATCGGGATCATAATGCGTTACAGGCCATCAGTGAAGCGGAACCCAACTATGCCTATGCCGAGGTGGGGGTGATTGGCGGACTGGTACTGGAGAATGAACGTTGGGACAGCGTGGTTCAGCTGCTGGCGGCGGACGATTTTTACTTTCCGGCACACCGAATAATCTATCAGGCCATTGCGGAACTGAGCGAAAAAAACTGTCCGTTTGACCTGATCACCCTGACCGACAGGCTGACACAGCGGGGGCAAATAGACAACGTCGGGGGTTTTGCCTATGTCGCAGAAGTGTGCAAAAACACGCCCAGTGCGGCCAATATTGAGGAATATGCCCGTATTGTGGCAGAAAAAAGCCGGTTACGTCAGTTACTGGCATTGGGTAAATCCCTCAGCGCAG
>NZ_JBEBMB010000171.1:0-2306 GCF_040081915.1 Xenorhabdus sp. SGI240 | reverse complement strand
GTGGGATACGTGCCGCAAAATGACAAGGCCAAAGCCCCGCCCGCAATCCATCTTAAAGGCCAGTGGCTTAAGGCGGCTGGGTTTGATAAGGGTTGTACCCTGACCGTGAAGATTATGGATGGCTGTCTGGTGTTGATTCCTGACAGTGACGAGACTCGCACCATTAAGCAACAGTACCAGCGCCAGCAGGATCAGCTCAGTGAAATTAAGCTGAGAATGCGGGAACTGCTTGGCGACTACAACAGCAACTAAGGGCAGGGGCTGAGCGGCTCTTAAAAAGAAAAAAGCCGGAAGATCACGGGGATCTTTCCGGCTCTAATTGCATACAATTATTTATAAATTTTACTTTCTCACTATTTATAGTTAGGATAAATTATTTTACAGCTTTCATTTTCATTTATTGTATTCCATACTCCTCTGCTCCATTTTATTTTGCCATTGAATAATATATTTTTTATATTATCTTCGTATTCATAATGATCATTTTCGTTATTCATAGCTAGTTCTAACGTATAATGTTCATCGCATAACAATTCAGATGACCTATCTAATTTATCAACAACAATAATTTTATATTTTTCACAATCACCAGTAGCTATATATCTACCTTTATCATCTTTGATTAGTAAATTAATATCAAAAACCTGGCTGATTTCAGATACCAGCTCTTCAAAACTGGTGTCTGTATCTAATACTATACTTAAGTAACGAGTCATATATCACCTTGAATTATTTACAATTAATAACGACCTGCTTATCACCTTTTCGTAGGTAATCATCAAGTTCATGACTTTTGTATATTCTGAATCCAAACGCTTCATCCCTTAATCCAGGAAGTGCAGCTCTTAATTTTTTATCAATATCCCGCTCAATTTTAGCTATTTCTGGGAATTTATTACCATCACGTCGTCTATTTGTATATCTTGTGTCATAACCCAGATAATCAGATTTAATAAACGCATCCACATCAAAGTCTTTTAAATTAACAGGCCTTGCTATGCTCGGATCATGTGCTTTACTTATTCCACTCGCCACACTGCCTCGATAGCCAATTTCCGCATTCGGATCTATTTTGCGTATTTCCGGTAAATGCTCACGAAGTATTGCGTTGATCTTCTCCTGCGTCGCAATTAATTCTGAATTCAGGCCAAGGGGATCAACACGCCCAACCGGATTATGCACATAAGAATACGGGTTAAACCCGCCTGCCAAGCCTATGGGGTCTTAGGAGCGATTCCGGTGCGGTCATACTTTTTTACGTGATTTTTTCTTTGAATATCAGCTTATTAAAGAACCGTTTTTACCCGTTTAGCCCACATCCACGAACTTAAAACGCCGATACGCACTTTTGCGCTGTTTTGCCATGTTGCCCCGGTGCACTTTTGCCGGGCTACCGCCGCAAGCCGTTATGCAATATAGCTTCCTGTTTTCCTTGTGATGAGCTGAACAACCTGATTTTGTGCAGTTTTTCACTTTCGGCAACGGGCGAACGCGGCCCAACTTGTTTGGGCGGCGGGCGCACGTTCTGCGGGGGCGGGTGGCAAAGAACCCGCAAGCGGCGCATTGCGACGCTCTCAGGCACGGAAGCCGAAGATTGTGATCGGTTTGGCTGATGGCACTTTACTCAAGGGAAGCCCCCTGCGGGGGCTGCACGGGGCGGAGATGACGAGCACGGTAACGAGCGAGGAGCGCAGCGACTGCGAGCCGGGCGCAGCCAGTGCAGCGGGGTCGGGTCGGGGGAGGTAAACGCGGAGGCCGCAGGCCGACCTGCCAGCAGGGAAGTTTGCCGGAACAACGCAAGGCAGCTAAAGAAGACGTGATTTTGCCGGAACGGGGCACAGTGCTCAGGGTCGGCGCGGATCTTTGGCCGGGACTGGCTCAGAAGCTGACAGCAGAAGGCGCAGCCTTGTGCGGTGCACCTTGCGATGCCGATAAGCGGGGGCGCAAGACATAATGTGTATTATGCGATGCGAGCCGCTTTACCGGTTTTTGGGGGACGACTGAGCGGAACGGCGAGTTTCGCATAATTCCCCAACATTATGTTGAGTGGGCTTTGGACGGCCTGCACTGACTGAACGGGGGCGGCATTGTTCAGGCCGACCATTGCCCACGTACCCCCGCAGACACCGAGGCCGACGGGCAGTCCGGCTACGGTCTGCCCCTGCCCCGCACCCAGCGAACTTAACGGGGACGCTCAGGCTGTCCGGTGCGCTGCGGTTTCGGTTCGGCGCCCGGCTTTCCGCTGGCACGGTCTGCGCTGCTTTCCGGTGGTGTCGGGGTATCACGCTCTGCCGTATGGGTTTGTT
>NZ_JBEBMB010000170.1:0-1707 GCF_040081915.1 Xenorhabdus sp. SGI240 | reverse complement strand
GCCACCGACACCCAGCGCCTGTAACTCCTCCGGTGACAGCGTGGCCAGTACATTATTCTGCGTCGTACCGGGCGCGGCACCTTCCGTTGAGCTGCAACTTTTGATGCCAATAAACCCGCCGATAACCAGCACTGTCGGCACCAGTATTTTCACCAACGCATTGGACTTAACCTCCATGACGGCCTCCCGGTTTCACCGATGCCGGCTCAGGGATAAAGGCATTATCCGGCAGCCCTTTTGTGACGAGGTACAATACCGTCGTATCCTCCGGTGACCCCGTTTCACCCAGCCAGCGATGCTGGAACGTGGCGGCCACAAACTGCCCCTGTAATGCTCGCGGGTCGAGGGGGATAGTGCGTTTGGCCGTATTGCGCAGTTTCAGTGCGATGACCGTGTGAGGGTGTAATCGCCAGCCTGCCAACGGGGTAACCGCAATCGTCTCTGACGGGTAAAGTGTCGTGATGGACGAGGGCAGATGCAGATTCACCGGCTGGATGCCGGTAACCGGCTCGACGGTACGAAACGGGGCATACAGTTGCTGCGCGGCATAACGGGTTAAGGCGACCGGAACGGGCACCAATAATTTGGCGTTGCTCTGCTGTTGTGATTTTTCAGTCGGAAGGGGGTGTTTTTCAGCCGGGTAAACAATACGCACGGGTTCCGTTGCGCCCGTTTTACTCGCGGTGATATCCAGTAAAATGATTTCACCGTTTTCGCTGTCCTGCAAGTGCAGGCGGGTTGGCGGGAAAGTACTGTTAGCTTTCAGGTACACCGCCCCGCCGGCACTTTGTACCCGCAACTTATCACTGAGTGACGGCGGCAAACCGACACGGACATTCCGCTCAGCAAAAATAATGCGTTCCTGCCCCACGTTGAGTGAGATGGATAATGGAATACGTTCCCATGTCATCAGCTCATCAGCCTGTGTGCCGACGCTGAACAATAACAAACTGACCCATCCCAGCCAGCGGCCAAATGACACTCTGCTCATTGAAATACGCCCTTTTTCTCTGCCAAAGGTTGTGGCATGGCTTCCAGCCGCTGGGGCATTCCGTCGTAACAGTCCAGTGCCAGCCCGAAGGGATTACGCTCGGCATCGCCCTCCCAGCGCACCACTTTCAGCGGATAACGCACCCGTGCCCGTTTAACCGGTTCGGCGTGATAGTATTCATCGGCCACCAAATCCAGCCGGACTACCCAGTTATCCCGGTCACGTACCGTCACACTGCGCGTCCCATAGCCCCGGCCGGGAATTTCATACACCACGCGCACCCGGTCGAGCAGCTCACCGCTGTCAGCCCGGGTTCTGGCATCTTCACGCAGAAAATCCTGACAGGCCGGCGTCAGATAAGGGGAAAGCGCATAAATTTTCGCCGGATAGTCCTGTGCCCCGTTTTTCGGCCAGGCATTCAGTTGCTGGAAAATATAAAAGGCAAAGCTGTAGACACTGGGGGCGGGGATTTCCCACCACGGACGGGTGCTGCCGGTGCGTAAGTCCGGCGGATGATGGATGGTAAGATTGCGTGGTGAAGCCATCCAGCCCGTCAGACTCAGCAGCAAGACCAGCACTAAAATGCCGCACGCCACTCGCAGGGTCAGAATATGCTGATCCCGGTTTTTCACCGCATGACGAAACCGGCTCATCGCGCTCTCCTGCTTCGGCGCAACGACCAGCCCCGGGCGGCCATAATCAAGGCCGGATCACCG
>NZ_JBEBMB010000017.1:0-1500 GCF_040081915.1 Xenorhabdus sp. SGI240 | reverse complement strand
CGTGGTTAAAGGCATTATTCCGGCGCATTCCCTGTGCAGCATTTACGGGGCAAGCGGGTCATATAAAAGTTTTCTGGCAGGCGCATGGAGCTGTCATATTGCCACGGGTAAGGCATGGGCAGGAAAACAGGTTGCTCAGGGTTCCGTGCTGTACGTTGTCGGTGAAGGTGGGATCGGCGTACCCCGGCGCATTAAAGCATGGGAAATCATTAATGATCAGACCGTTAAAAATATGTACCTGATCAATACGCCGGTTTTTCCGGCCTCGTCTGCCGAAGTACATGAGCTGGTGATTGCCGCCCAACAGGTTGAAGCCGAAACAGGCCAGCCGGTACGTCTGATTATTCTGGATACCCTCGCCCGTTGTTTTGGCGGTGCGGATGAAAATGATTCAAAAGATATGGGCGCGTTTGTCCGGGGTTGTGACGAACTGAAAGCCAAAACAGGGGCAAGCATTCTCGTGGTGCACCATTCCGGCAAGGATGAAAGCAAAGGTGCAAGGGGTTCCAGTGCCTTTCGTGCTGCGCTGGATGTTGAATATCGGATCAACCGGGAAGGGAAAAAAGGCGGCGCACTGGTTATTACCTGCACCAAAATGAAAGATGCCGAAGAACCGGAAACCAAAGCCTATGACATGCGTGTAGTTGAACTCTTTACCGATAAAGACGGTGAAGATATTACATCATTGGCTCTGATTGACAGGCCACGTGATCCGGTTGAAGAGGACGATATTGAACACATTTCCAATAAAACAGATAACCACACAGCACTATGGCAATGCATCCGATCGCGCACTGCCCTGAAAGAACCCTGTTTCATTGCTCTTGTCCGTGATGATTTAAAGGCGATGGGCGTGAATGTGAAGAATTTCAGCCGCTGGTTAACCAAGTTAGAAAATGATGGACTGATTACCCGCAACGGGCAGGAAATAACCATTATCAACCAAAACAATGCAGACTAAATAGTGAGTAAAAAAATGAGGAATTACAAGAAAATCGATTGTGATACCCACCGTATTCCTCATTTCTCGGGCATATATACAGAAAAAGCGAGGAACATTAAATGTATTGATTTTTAAAGATAAATTAATCTCCATTCCTCACCTATTTTTATCCTGAGGCAAATAAAAAACGAGTAGAGAATTGAGGAGCAGGTGAGGAATTAAACTGTTTTCGGACAGGTGTTTTTTTCAGCTCTCCGTGTTACCGGGCTAATGAATTAACCCGGTAACACGGAGAAGACAAGCGCAGCGCGTCAGTGTGGTTTTATTAAGCGAGAAACTCTTGCTGACTGGCAATCAATTTAGCACCACACGCTATGCGCATCCCCTCTACTGCCAGGGTGCGAGCACACTATTTTCTCTGCTTTTTAAAGCATTAAATTTTTAAATATTGAATAATAATAACGCGATGCTCGACTTTAACATCCTATCACGTTGGCTTGTTGAAGCCAGTCGCGCTGACTTTTACCTTGTTTAAAATTGGCAAAAATACCCAACGT
>NZ_JBEBMB010000169.1:0-1671 GCF_040081915.1 Xenorhabdus sp. SGI240 | reverse complement strand
AAGCAGAATTCGGGTTAATTAGGTGATGCGACTAAAATTCGTTTGTTCTCTGTTAATCGTCTGGCAATTAAACGTGAATCAGTTAAATTTGCCACTCTGATCGCTAAATCCATCTCGGCCTTATAAAGATCAACAACTTTGTCTGTCAAATGTAATATGAATCCTACAGACGGATATTTCTTTCTAAATTCTGCAATTGCATCAGTTACATAGGTTCTACCAAGGGGGACTGGTGCGGTCAGTCTAATCAAACCTGTGAGAGATTCATTACCATCCTTAGCTATTTCAGTTGCTTCTTCAACCAGTGTTAATGCAGTTCTCACTTTTTCAGCGATCGACTTTCCTTCAGGTGTAATGCGTAATGATCGAGTACTTCTTATAAAGAGGACGATGCCAAGGCTTTTCTCCAGGCGTGCAATTTGTTTACTGACAGTTGTGGGCGATAACCCCAAAGTTCGAGCTGCCGCAGTGAAACTTCCTGTATCGATGATTCTGATAAATACACTTAAATCTTCAAGGTTACGTAGTACCATTAGTGACACCTTATCATAAGTTTTTATCCATTATGGATATTTATTGCACTAAATAAAAATATGATACTGATTAGGCATTTTGAATTCAGATTAATGCATTTTGGGCGTATAAGGAGAATCTTCAATGCCATCCGTGATATATATATTCTCGCTTTGTGCATTTGCTATAGGGTTTACAGAATTTATTACTATTGGGCTGATATCTGTGATGTCGGTAGATCTTGGTGTAGATGTCACCAGTATTGGGTTAACAGTGACCGCCTATGCGTTAGGTGTTGTGATTGGGGCACCCGTTCTGACTGCACTCGCAGCTAATTGGTCGAGAAAACGCTTACTTCTTACCGCAATGTTGGCCTTTACTCTTGGAAATCTGATAGCAGCCGCATCAGCAAACTTGGTTCTTCTTTTAGCGGCACGGTTATTATCTGGTCTGGCACATGGTGTTTTTTTTGCTGTAGCTTCTGGAATAGCGGCTCGTCTGGTTCCGTCTGAACGTGCTGGAACCGCCCTCGCGTGGGTATTCGGTGGTGTTACTATTGCCATGTCCTTAGGTGTTCCCGTGGGAACTTGGCTGGGTAGTATACTGAATTGGCATGTCATATTTTTAGTTATTGCTGTTTGTGGGTTGGTTGGAACGATTGGTATTGGATTCAAAATGCCACAAGATTCCGGGGAGCGGGCTATGAAAGTGAAAGTAGCCGCGAGTTGGCGCCATCTTATTATCCTTTTTGATCGACGCTTACTGGCAGGAGCAAGCGTTCCAATGTTTTCCTATACTGCCTCATTTGCCCTGTACACATTTATTACCCCTATATTATTAACGATTACAGGAGTCAGTGCTGAAACAGCCAGTGGAGTGTTGCTTGCTTACGGTATTGGAGCCGCTATTGGCACGGTGTGGGGAGGGCGATTGACTGATCGAAAAGGAATGGATATTGCCTCACTGATTCTTCTTGTCGGTATTGCGGCTGTGCTCGCAGCGATGACTTTCAGTCTTACCAACTCTGTATTGATGATTGGTTTGACGGCCTTACTTGGTTTGGCAACGTATGGGGCAATTCCACCGTTGCAGTCAAGGATACTTATGTTAGCAAAGCGGCACACACCATATGCAATGGATATAGCAGAATCAACATAA
>NZ_JBEBMB010000168.1:0-3237 GCF_040081915.1 Xenorhabdus sp. SGI240 | reverse complement strand
AAAGTCGAGCATCGCGTTAAAAACTAACCTCGAAAGTCGAGCATCGCGTTAAAAACTAACAATGCCGTATTAATAAATGAGTAGAAACAAGCCTTCTCCGCCTCAGAAAAAAGGCCGATTTTTGGTCTTACTCCACAGTTTTTCCTTTTTTGATAAGATGTTACTTGCTCCATACTCTCGATTCGCGTAAAACTGTTGTCCAAAATTATCGATAATAACTCTATATTCTCCAGATATTATGTTTCAAAATAATCCGCTGCTTGCGCAGCTAAAACAGCAACTTCACGCCCAGACCCTGCGTGTAGAAGGTTTAGTCAAAGGAACTGAGAAAGGTTTTGGATTTTTAGAAGTCGACGGCCAAAAAAGTTATTTCATTCCACCTCCTTACATGAAAAAAGTCATGCACGGTGATCGGATTTCTGCGGCTATCCACACAGACAAAGAGAAAGAAATTGCCGAACCTGAGTCTCTGATTGAACCCTTCCTGACCCGTTTTGTAGGAAAGGTCCAGAAGAAAGAAAATGATAACCGACTATGGATTATTCCTGATCACCCATTATTAAAAGACACTATCCCTTGCCGCCCAGCAAACCACGTTGACCATACCTTTGAAAATGGCGATTGGGCCGTAGCTGAAATGCGCCGACATCCCCTGAAAGGCGATCGTGGTTTCCATGCCGAAATAACGGGTTATATTACGCAAGGTGATGACCATTACGCACCGTGGTGGGTAACATTAACTCGCCACGAACTGGAACGCGAAGCGCCAGCGATGCTGGATTGCCAGTTGGATGATAGTTCTATCGAACGTATCGATCTGACCGCTCTTGATTTTGTCACTATTGACAGTGCAACAACCGAAGATATGGATGATGCCCTGCACATCACCAAAAATGATGATGGCAGCCTGAAACTTTCTATTGCAATTGCTGATCCCACTGCTTATATCAAAGCGGGTAGCGAACTGGACAAAATTGCCTATCAGCGTAGTTTCACCAATTACCTGCCAGGCTTCAATATTCCAATGCTCCCTCGTGAGCTATCTGATGACTTATGTTCCCTGCGCCCTAACGTGCGCCGCCCTGCCCTGGTTTGTCAGGTTTCAATTTTCGAAGATGGTCAACTGGGCGATGATATTCAATTCTTCTCTGCTTGGGTTGAATCTAAATTTAAACTGGTTTATGACGAAGTTTCAGACTGGTTAGAAGACCGGGAAGGTTGGAAACCAGGATCAAACGCCGTAATTAGCCAAATCACCCTTCTTAAAGAGATGTTCGAACGTCGAAACAACTGGCGTCTGCAAAATGCCTTGGTTTTCAAGGAACGCCCTGATTATCGATTTATCCTTGATGAAAATGGCCATGTTGTTGATATCGTTATTGAACAGCGCCGTACAGCTAACCGTATTGTCGAAGAAGCCATGATTGCAGCAAACTTATGTGCAGCTAAAATTCTGCGTGATAAGTTAGGCTTTGGTTTTTATAACGTCCACACTGGCTTTGAACCTACCCAGATTGAGCAGGTCGTTGAAGTTCTCAAGGAAAACGGCATTGAAGCTAATGCCGAAGCATTACTGAATCTGAACGGGTTTTGTGAATTGCGCCGTGAACTGGATAAACAACCGACCCAATTCCTGGACAGTCGCATCCGCCGTTTCCAAACATTTGCTGAAATCAAAACAGAACCAGGCCCACACTTTGGTTTAGGATTTGATGCTTACGCGACCTGGACATCCCCTATCCGTAAATACAGCGATATTATCAACCACCGTCTGTTGAAAGCAATTATCCAGCAAGTGGAAATAGAAAAACCCACTGAAGATTTTTGCCTGCGATTAACAGAGCGGCGCCGAGCTAACCGCATGGCTGAGCGTGATGTTGGTGATTGGCTCTATGCCCGTTTCTTGCAGCCTCATGCTGGCACAGATAAAACATTCCCGGCAGAAATTATCGATATCACCCGTGGTGGTCTACGAGTTCGACTGGTAGATAACGGAGCTATCGCTTTCGTCCCCGGACCATTTTTGCATGCTGTTCGTGATGAACTTCAATGCAGTCAAGAAACAGGTTCCGTATTGATTAAGGGTGAAACGGTTCATCGCCTGAATGACATCATCGATGTCCGTATTGAAGAGGTCAGAATGGAAACCCGCAATATTGTGGCACGTCCTGTATAGGACTATCTTATAAATAATTTCTGTAAACATCTCTGCCGCCATAAATGGCGGCAGTTTTGCAATAACAATAAGATAATCCCTATGAGGACTTCCACATGCTATTTTCCTCAGTGCGTCGGATAGGTTTCACTACCGCCCTCGCTTCCTTACTTGGTGTACTATTCACTTTTCCAGCCAGTGCAACCGCTTATAACACTCGAATTTCTTACCCAAATAAAACATCATCTGCAATAAACCCACACAAGATAAATGAAATCATCCACCAACTTTCCATATTGGAGAAAAATGCCAATGGCCGACTTGGTGTAGTATTGATAGATACATCTGATCATTCCATCATCTCTTACCGTGAAAACGAGCGTTTTCCTCTATGCAGCACTAGTAAGTTGATGGCGGTATCCGCTATTTTGCAAAAAAACGAAACAAATGCCCACCTGTTAAATCAACGTGTTCACTATCAACAATCAGATCTTGTCGAATATAGCCCAATGACGGAAAAACATCTCAAAGAGGGGATGACCTTAGGAGAGTTGAGCGCAGCAACACTACAATATAGCGATAATACGGCTATGAATTTACTTCTTAACCAACTGAATGGCTCACATGAAGTGACACGGTTTGCCCGCACTATCGGTGATCATTATTTTCGCCTCGATCGCCGTGAACCCGAATTAAATACTGCTATTCCAGGTGATGACCGAGACACTTCTACACCACAAGCTATGGCAAAAAGTTTATATAATTTGGTGTTGGGCAATGCCTTAGCGACAACTCAACGTGAACAATTAACCGAGTGGATAAAAGGCAATACAACTGGCGGCACCAGCATTCGTGCAGGATTACCCCAAAATTGGATTGTAGGAGATAAAACCGGTCGTTGCGATTATGGTACAACAAATGATATCGCGGTAATTTGGCCAGTACCTGGCCGCGCACCATTGGTTTTGGTTACTTATTTTACTCAGCCAAATAACAAAGAAGCCAGTGCCCGTCCTGACGTATTGGCAGCGGCTACACGTATTGTGACACGGGTTAATTCGATTAATTAACCCGAATTCTGC
>NZ_JBEBMB010000167.1:0-1684 GCF_040081915.1 Xenorhabdus sp. SGI240 | reverse complement strand
CGTGACCAGTATCAGGATCGGGAACTGCAACTGGTGATTGACGAAGGGCATATCACCACCACCAACCCGCTGCTCTCCCCCTATATGACCAAGGTCGTGAAAATGTGGCGTAAACTGGGTGCCTGGCTGTGGCTCGCAACGCAAAACCTCGCCGACTACCCGGACACGGCTGAAAAGATGCTGAATATGGCGGAATGGTGGCTGTGCCTCACTATGCCACCGGATGAAGTCGAACAGATCGCCCGGTTCAAAAAACTCAATGAAGAACAAAAAGCCGTGTTACTTTCTGCCAGTAAATTACCCCGTTGTTACACCGAAGGTGTGGTGCTGGCGAAAAAAATCGAAGCGCTGTTTCGGGTGGTGCCACCGAGTCTCTATTTGGCATTGGGCATGACGGAAAAAGAAGAAAAGGCCGAACGGCGGGCGTTAATGCGCGAGCACCAGTGCAGTGAACTGGAAGCTGCGATGTTGGTGGCCAGAAAAATGGATGTTGCCCGGGGGTTACGGGTTTGATTGTGTGGTTAAAAGTCTCGGATGAGCTGTATTGTATTTTGTGGAAATACAATACAGACTCTATGAGAGACTTATTCCCAGAAAAATGTTGCCTCTCTTGGGTTAAATGTCAGCTTAGCTTTCTTCCAGTCCTTTCCTGTCAGAACCATTTCTATGCACTGTGTAGGGTAGAGATCATCTGCGGGAGTAAAGGTTTCATAGGCGGAATCGGCATTAAGTTTAAACTGATGTGTTATCTTGACTTCCCTTTTCCCATCAGAATGCTGTTGTTGCAGACATTCTACGTATGCTTCATTAAAGTCATTAGGTAATCCTTCGAGCATACAGCCTTGTGCCCATGAAAGGAGTTGTTCAGGCGTATATTGTTCCGCTTCTTCGTCTGAAGTTATTGAGGTGTTTAAGGTGCGATCTAGCGTATTCGTGAATGATGACAACATTGCCGATATCTCTGGTAAATAATTTAGTGAAATTATTTTATAACGAGCAGATAACTTTCTCGATCAGAAAAAGAATTAACCGCAGTATTTAACGCGCTTTTTCTGCATGTTACCCCTTTCATCATTAATGAAAAGGGTCACAATCCGTGGTGCAAAAAGTCCAGTCCCGTCGGTTCAGCAGGGGAAAATCTTCGATTATCGGCCTGTTAAGCCTGTCACTCAGTTTTCCCGGTCAGTCCATGCCGGAAGTTCAAAACCCGGATCAACATGAGCACACACTGGCCGAAATCACCGCACAATGGGGGCAACTTACCCAATCACAATCCCCCAACGAAGCGGTAAAAACAATGGCCGCCCGGCAGTTATCGTCTGCGGTGACATCAACACTGACACCGTGGTTGAACCAATATGGCAATACCCGCCTCACACTCCCTTTCGACAATCATTTTTCGTTAAAAGACGTTGCATTTGACTGGTTGCTACCCTGGTATAACGTAGCTTCGGATACTGTATTCAGCCAGCTTGGGGTAAAAACTCACCACGGTCAGACAACAACAGCCATTGGATTTGGCTATCGCTATGTCGCCGATAACTGGTTATGGGGGGCCAATGTCTTCTGGGATGCGTTGTGGCCGGCGCAGCATCACCGGTATAGTCTTGGATTAGAAGCCTGGCATGATAACGTTAAATTGTCTGCCAACCTTTACCAGCGTTTATCCCATTGGAAGCCCTCC
>NZ_JBEBMB010000166.1:0-1857 GCF_040081915.1 Xenorhabdus sp. SGI240 | reverse complement strand
GTCCAGCCCAGTAAAACAATTTCTGTCAAACCCAGCAAAATCAATACCCTTTCTTATTTTTAGGTCTAGTTTCGTCTGTTGCAATCAAGATGCAGCGAAGGGCATAATTCGGGGCACTTACCGTTCGATTACCGGAATGCCCTTAATAATGAAACTTAACGCACGACAAATCGAAACTGCAAAACCCAAAGGAAAAACCTATAAACTCGCCGATGGCGGTGGTCTCTATTTAGAAGTCTCAGCGCGCGGCTCAAAATACTGGAGAATGAAGTATTACCGCCCCACCGATAAGAAAGAAGACCGCCTGGCGTTCGGCGTTTATCCGGCCGTGTCATTAGCCGATGCCCGCGCTAAACCAGGGCGAGAGCATACTTTTAACGCCTATTGAATGAACAGTAATTACGTGATCTAATTATTCTTATTTCTTCTTTGAATGCTCGCCCATGAATCCGAACCAGACCCTGATTGAATATTTAACCGTTGTGAAAGAAACCCGTTCTGATATCAATCGTCAATACGAGCTGGTTGATGTCATTTTTCTTGTCATCAGTGCCATTCTGGCCGGCGCCGAAGGCTGGCAAGATATTGAAACTTATGGTCGTGCTAAAATTAAATGACTGAGAAAATATCGTTCTTTTCTCAGTGGAATACCCCGTCGACACACGATTGCCAGGATAGTGCGCGCTATTGAGCTCGATTCCCTGCTGGACGCTTTACTCAACTGGATCAACGAGCAACGTGAACAGGGAGGAAAACCGGTCATTGCCTTTGATGGAAAAGTTCTGCGACACGCCTACCGTAATGAAAGGAAAAATGCCGTTCAGCTGGTCACGGCGTATGATACGGAGCGGGGGTTAGTTCTGAGCCAGAAAGCGACCGCTACGAAAAACGGTGAAATCAGTATCGTACGGCAGATGCTAGAGCTTCTTGACCTGAAAGGCAGCATAGTCACGCTAGATGCCTTGCATTGTCAGCGCCAAACACTGGAGAAAATCAGTGAAAAAAAAGCCCATGTTGTTGTTCAGGTGAAGAAAAATCAGCCCCATCTGTGGGAAGCCGTCCAATCTCAATTTCAGGCGGTGTTTGATGCGGGTAAAGAGAAAATTATCACGGAAGTTAAACAAGAAGCCCATGGCCGACGTGAAGAGCGCTATGTGTTTCAGTTAAAGGCAAAATTCGAGCCAGAACTGGCCGACAAGTGGCCAACGATCCGCAGTGTGATTGCGGTTGAACGTCACCGGACACAAAACGGCAAAGGAACGGTGGAGACTTCTTATTACGTGAGTTCTCTTTCACCCAAGCATAAGTTATTGGGGCACTATATTCGTCAACATTGGCGAATTGAGAATGGTCAGCCCTATATCCTTGATGTAGTTTTTAAAGAAGATGATTCAAGAATTGTTCTGGATGGTGCGGTTGAGAATCTGGCATTATTTCGGCGAATTGTGTTGAATCTGGTCAAACAATGCGATTGTGGGGCACCCAGCCAAAGGAACAAACTTAAAAAAGCGGGTTGGTGTGATGATTATAGGGCAAGAGTTTTCTTTGGTTGAATATTCATCAAAGCATGCTCGCGCCCTGTGATTTAGGTGAAGAGACCATAAGTAGTTCTTCCGTATAAATATTACAGAATTTTTCTTTATCAATAACTTTCGTATTTTTATTCATAACTGAAAACCACCTCCTGAGGAGGTGGTCAGCAACAGGTTTTGGCTCTGCCTTATTGGTTTTTAGATTTTAAAATAACAGCAGTGGCAGAGGCTTGTTTTTAGGGATTTT
Source organism: Xenorhabdus sp. SGI240 (assembly GCF_040081915.1). Taxonomy (NCBI): domain Bacteria; kingdom Pseudomonadati; phylum Pseudomonadota; class Gammaproteobacteria; order Enterobacterales; family Morganellaceae; genus Xenorhabdus; species Xenorhabdus sp. SGI240. The sequence continues at coordinate 78 of NZ_JBEBMB010000166.1, read as the reverse complement.
AGTACGCCCCTCTGGGACGAAATCAATGCCACCTTCTATGAAGGTGGATTTTTACTTTCTAACGCGATGCTCGACTTT
>NZ_JBEBMB010000165.1:0-1134 GCF_040081915.1 Xenorhabdus sp. SGI240 | reverse complement strand
CAGCAGTGCCAGTAAACTGAGCCAGATCAGTCCCGTGGCTATCGTTTCTTTCCTGGTGGTAAATCCGTGCCAATTTGTATGCGATTTTAGCTCTTTGAACAACAGCTCTATTTGCCAGCGGCAACGATAAATATCCATGATGTCACTGGCTGTAAACGCTTCCACAGACAAATTCGTCAGCCAGAGGCAGAAGCGTTTTTCTTCGGCAAACCATCGGCGGACAAGGCGGAACTCATAACCATTACGCCGACAAATCAGATCCAGCACTTCTGAGCGGTTGGTTCTGTGTGTAATGGATTTCAAAGGCTTATCAGCCAGTTTGGGCAATAATTTTCCCTGTCCATTGCGGGCTGTGATTATTTGAGGATTGAGCGATTTGCTTCCCCGGACAATAAATGAACCGCCTGAATAGGATACCCGCTCAAAATAATCAAAATCGACATAACCGGCATCCGCCAGTAATAATTGGCCATGCAGTGTCTCGGGGGCAGGCAGGTAAGCCCGCTCTGATGCCGTATCCGCAGTCACCGTCATCTTAACCGGCGACTGGGTGAACAGTGACAGCGTCATGTGACACTCAACGGCTGCATCAGTTGACCTGAATCGATAAGGAAAAACATCAGACAGGGCCGAATGGACTTTGAATGAACTGCCATCCTGCAAAATAACATTTTGAAATTTTGTGAGTTTCTTGGGTATGGCAACGGATTTATCTGCCCATTGCGCCATAGCAAATCTCACCAATATTTTGACAAATTCGACAAAAGCGGTTTTACGTAGCTGATTATAAAAGGGACGGTAACTGACCTGTTGTTTTTTATCGGGGCACAGGCCATTAAATTTTTGGTGTAACTGGGCGATAGACGTAACTTTACCGGTACTGAGTGCTGCGATAAGGCTGAGGATTAATACACGAGGCTCGATATTTCTCACACGTTGAATAAATCCACACTGAAAGGCTATTTTATTCAAAGAAACATCACTGAAGAATTGCATTAGCTGGTGTTTTATAGCGATAATCGTCACAGGCTTCATCCGTGGTTTTGGTATTAGTTTGGCGACGATTATCAGATCATAAATGAAGCCTTTTTTCTATCTAAAATAAACGGTTATTGCTTAAGATCCTGTCTATGA
>NZ_JBEBMB010000164.1:0-1306 GCF_040081915.1 Xenorhabdus sp. SGI240 | reverse complement strand
TGATAACGGGATTAGCTTCTTTAGGCACCTCAGTCGATTTCGGCGGTTGCCCGGTAATTTCCCCTAACGTATTACCCTCACCGGTCGGGGCATCGTCATGCGCCCGTTTTTTCCATAATGCTTCATCACTCGCCGGTTTAGGCGGGATTTTCTTGATTTTTGCCATGTCCTTATGCTCCGTTCATCCAGAATTTGTCACCGTGACGTAACAGCAATTTATTGCCGACCCGCACACTTTTTGAATGCTCCTGTTCTTTGGGGTGGCACTTGCCCCCCACTGTGCCGCTTTTGATGCCATTTGCCACACCGGGTTCATCGCCCAGTGTCTGGGGAACAAACGACTGCGCAAAAACCACAACGGGTTTGCCATTGGCGCGCACGGATTTTACCGGCACTGAACTGTCTGCCAGTTTGGCCATCACGGGGTAAGGAATGGGGGGCGTGGAAGAGCCTATCGGGGTTTTGCAGACATCCGGTAAAATGCCGATGACCATCCACTGGGTGCCTGTCCGGGCAAGGTAATTATCAGCCATAAATATGGATCTCCCTCTCGTCTTTGTCATCCGGTGATGCCATTCTTATCAGCGGTGCATTTGGGTCCATTTCAAAACGGGCTTCCATCACCCGGAGGGGCGATGTTGCTTCAATGTGGTAACGGTAAGTCATGGCAAGCGTGAGCGCTTCGCTGTCGATAATGAGGGTATCGGCGTACATCCGTTCCGGGAGCATTTCACCACTGAGCATCCTCAACAGGATCAGCGGCCGGTGCCCCGGCAACTGGACATGCATCTCTCCGTCACGGGTCAGGTTGAACAGACTGATACGGATATCAGGCGCAGGAAAGTCAATTTGCTGGTCGTCCGGCGCGTTATTCCAGTAACGAAAACTGAAATCCTCGGGAAGATAAGGGTGGCGTTCTGTCAGCCACTGCTCATCATAGGTGCCTGCCAGTGTGCGGCGGGGCAGCCAGGCGCGTCCGATAATCCCCAGTCCCGCAGGCTGGCACACCTTTTCCGTGATGGACGGCGGCGAATTCAGCCACTGCGCAAAGTGGGCGGCCGTTATCGGGGCATCCGGGTGTTCAATGCGGGGTGCCAGGTAGCGGGAAAGATCTTTTGCCTTCGCATACCACGGGGTGATAAAGCCCGTCCCCAGCGGATTGTATTCCCATGTGGCATGGGCAAGGGGGGCATTGTCTTTTTCCGGGTGCTGTTCCCGCTGGGTGTCGGTCAGACGAATTTCTTCGGGCACGGAAGCAGCTGCGTCATCCTTTTCGTACACTTTGCATTCCCCGCCAAAGGCATCG
>NZ_JBEBMB010000163.1:0-1646 GCF_040081915.1 Xenorhabdus sp. SGI240 | reverse complement strand
GGAGCAATCCGGTTCACCGGCATGGGACGGTATTCAGGAGCTGGACAGTGAAGAGCGCAGCAACTACCCCTTGTCACTGGATGTCGATGATTTTGATGATGGATTTGCGCTGACTACCCAATGCAGCCAGCAAATTAATCCGGTGCGCATTAATGCCTATATGAAGACAGCGTTAAACGGCATTGTGGCCGCACTGCAATATGCGCCGGAGCAACCTATCCACACTATCGATATCCTGCCACTGGCCGAACGTACCCAGTTACTGGAAACCTTTAACGATACCACTGTCGCGTATCCGCAAGAGACCTTAATTCACCAACTGTTTGAACAACAGGTGGAACAAACGCCTGACGCCACCGCGTTAGTATTTGGTGAGAGCGAGCTGAGTTATGCGGCACTGAACCGCCATGCTAACCAACTGGCTCACCAGCTGATCGCCTCTGGCGTGCGCCCTGATGATCGCATCGCTATCTGTGTTGACCGCAGTCTGGATTTGATTATCGGCCTGTACGCTATCCTTAAAGCGGGGGCCGGTTATGTGCCGCTCGACCCGGAATACCCGGCCGAACGCCTGGCTTATCAACTGTCGGATAGCCAGCCGGTGTTATTGCTGACCCAACAACATTTGCAGGGGCTGTTGCCAGTATCAGGCATTCCCGTCTGGTTGCTGGATGATGAAACCCACCGGGATCACGTGGCAAACCAGCCGGTTCATAATCCTGATGTTCAGCTTCAACCGCACCATCTGGCCTACATCATCTATACTTCCGGCTCCACCGGACAGCCCAAAGGCGTGATGCTGGAGCACCGCAATGTGGTGAACTTTATCCATGCCCAGCACCAGACCAGCAAACCCCAGGCAGGGGATCGTATCCTGCAATTTGCGACCATCGCCTTTGATACCTCGGTATCCGATATTTTCCCCACCCTCGCATCCGGTGCCACTCTGGTTCTGCGGCCGCCCCATATCCGGATACCGGATATGACTTTTGTCACCTTCCTGCGTGAACAGCAAATCACCATTATGGATATGCCCACCGCCTTCTGGCACCTGTGGGTACAGGAGATGATGGCAGGTCGCAGCGGTTTCAGCCCATCTCTGCATACCCTTATTGTGGGCGGTGAAAAAGCGGAGTACCGCCATTTAATCAACTGGCTGTCTCATCAGGACACCCAATCCTGCCGCTGGATTAACTCTTATGGCCCTACCGAAACCACGGTGATTGCCACCACCTTAACCCTCAATGATAACGGTCAAGATTCACCTGAATTGACTGACGTTATCCCGATTGGTTATCCGCTGCCCAATAGCCGTATTTATATTCTGGATACGCACGGGCGGCCGGTGCCTATTGGCGTCAGTGGTGAAATTCATATCGGTGGCGCAGGGGTGGCGCGGGGTTATCTCAATCGCCCCGATTTAACCGCAGAGAAATTTGTGGCGGATCCGTTTAGTCAACAGCCCGATGCCCGTATGTATAAAACCGGTGATCTGGGGCGCTGGCTGCCCAATGGCGCGATTGAATATTTAGGGCGCAATGATTTTCAGGTCAAGATCCGGGGCTTCCGCATTGAACTGGGGGAAATTGAAACCCAACTGGTGGCTTGCGAGGGCGTCGTAGAGGCCGTGGGGAGCGCCCCGGTTG
>NZ_JBEBMB010000162.1:0-3561 GCF_040081915.1 Xenorhabdus sp. SGI240 | reverse complement strand
ACCGGAGCCGATAAAGACTTTGCTCGCCCCCCCTTTGATGGCCGCACCACAGACCAGCTTGTCACCGACCCGCGCCGCTGGCTGGCCGTTGATAAATACGGATTCACTGCCCTGTGCTATCAGGGGCGGTGCCGGGTGTTTGCTGCACGCCGCTATATCGACGGTGGCCCGTGCCGCAGGTTTTCCTTCAATAATGACGTTACCGGAACCACTGCTCAACGCCCCGTCCGGTGAGAGGCAACTGGCTGTGGAAGGTCAGGCGAATGTCTTGCAGGCGCTGGCATGGCAATAGATACCGAATATGCTGCCATTGTGATTAAACTCGCTGGCATTATCGGCAAAAAACCAGATTTACTGAGTGACTTAACACGTTCGCTTGAAATGGATGTATATACAGTATTTATTTTGCGAGACGCTTCGCAAAGGTTGATTTTGATGATGGAAAGTTGCTCAGGGTGGCGATAAGGTAGGCAATGAAATCTGAACGCGGCTTTACCGTGTGTCCAGCACGATAAAACCGCTAACCACAACAACTAACAGGAATAGTTATTATGGCTAACGCGCATTCTAATGCAGACACCCATATTTACAAAATTTCCCAACCGGAACGGTATCAGAAAGTCATTTACCACCCCCAAGGTTCCAACCGCACAATCCCTGCCATTAATTTAAGCGGAAAATGGCTACTTGAAGCCGGATTTTCCATACATGATCCGTTAAAAATCAGGGTGATGCCGGGTTGCCTTATCATTACTGCCCAAAATTTTCATGAACTGTGGCACTGCCTGAAAAGCCTCAATGAAGGTGAGTGGGATGATATCGCCGTCGCCCACTGGTTACAGCAATTTCCCGGCCAGTTAAATAAAATCGGGCTGAGGAAAAACACTTAACACCCTGTTTTTAATTGTAAAAATAAATAGTCAACTGATAAAAAATGAAACCGTTTCCTGTTTCTCTGTTACTTTTTTTCATTTTGGGAAACGGTTCGCATTTCTGCCACGCTCAATAACACAAGGAATGTACTCATGGATCTTCATCTTTCCTCTCCTCTTGCCGAACTGCCGGAATGCGTGATCAGTGGTGACCCACTGCAAGAAATCGGCTTTACCACCGATGCGTTATTCCATATCACGCAATTTGCCAACGGGTTAATTTTGTCACTGATTGAGTCAGAAACGGAATCTGATCTCGCCGCCTTGTTCCACGAGACCGAACTTGATCCCCATCAGGGTATCGACTGGGTACGCGATAATGGCGAGCTTTATCTGGCCGGTGATTGGCTGGCAGAAAGCGGTTTGCTGGATCATCCTGTCACTGTTGACACCGCATATGGCAGGATTGTAGTAAGGACTGAACTGCCGATATTGCTAGCCTGAGCAGATCAATCAAAATAAACCGGAATTCCATGTAACCATTCCGGTTTATTTTATTTTTAACATGAACATTCAATAAACAAAGCGAGATATTCCATTATTATTTTCCTCCTCAACCAGCTCTCTCAGAATTGAGCAGAGACTGAGGTTTTCGGGAACATAAATAATGCTGTTATATTCATAAGGCATCCACTCCATTGAAGCCATATCCTGACCGTTTTTTAACAACCTGAGTTTATCCATCTCTTCCAATTGGGGAAATAAACGTTCATTTGCTGTTTTGATGATCATTTTCTCCACATAATCTTTTGCTTTTCCTGAGCCGTTATAATAAGCTTCACGTATCGGTTTATATTCTTCGGGTAATTTATTATTCAAGGGTTCCAATAAATAGTGACGTAACTCTTGTCTTTTTTTATCATCTGATCATAAACGTATTGATATACGGTTATTGTATTATTTTCCTTAAGATGAGTGATTGTGCTGTGTGAACGCAAATTGCTTTCATCTTCTACACGTTTGATAAAACCTTGAACCAAACTAAGAAACTCGATTATATCCTCTTTTTTGTGAACTTCTTCAAATATACAATCACCATAATGACGTGTATCTTTAACGTAATTGAATTGTTTAAAGGTCGCAGTGAAAATACCTTCTGGCATAATTTCTTCAGAATATTCATTACCTTCATAACGGATATCAAAATAATATCCAGTTTTTTATAATAGCACGCAATACGATTAAAGGATCCGTACAATGCAATCGTTGTTTGATGCTCACTATAAAAAGGCCGGTCATGATCATAGGATAAAATAAACCAACCCACCTAGCAGATAATTTCAGGGCGGTAGTTGCTTGAGAACTACATGCTTTTCCTTTTGTTTTTATAAAATTGTATAAATTCAATACACCACAGACATAAACTGTAATACCATGATATTTAAGTGCTTATAATCGATAAACTTCAAGTTGTAACCCGCAAGACGACGCGAGGCCTTATATTTCCCTGCGTAGCGGGGAAATATAACACGCATCTTGAAGTTGGATTGGTATATATTTAAAATGAATGACTTATCTAATATATATTTATCTCATTATCTTGGCTGGTTTTAGGTATTTATATTCCTAGATTATAAATATTATCGGCTTCCTTACCTCCATCTTCTTCAACACCGACGCTACCTAACGTTCCTAAATCTAAGCTATAAATAACTTCATTCCCCTTACCTTTGTCTACATAAATAAAATAACCAAGATCACCATCTTGACTAATTAGAAAGTAGTTTAGTTCAACATTCTGAATAGGATATATTTTATATATTACAATATCATAATCAAAATCATATATATTTTTTGTTCCTTTACAATTATCTCAATATAATGTTTAGCTTGAATTTTTCAGGCGAAAACTCCCTATAAAAAGGTGGCGATTTAACATCCAGTCACTTTTCAAAAAAATTTCAATAAAATCTAATTTTCTAAAAATCTCATATATTTATGATTAAAAAATCAATGATAATATTGATAGTGTTCCATTATTGCATATAACATATGCAATAATGGGCTTGGAACGGATGATAATTCACGAATATTGTGAGTATCTGTTAGATAGTACCTTCCAGAAGTACTTTGTCCTTCTCTCCTCCCCAAGGGTCATCCAGTAGATATTTGGCTTTTGCTACACTTTCAGATGGGACAAAAGTAAATTTATAGAAAATCTCTTCATCTTCACATATTTCATAGTATAAGGAATAATATTGTTCCTTAAGGTCTAATTTAATCTTGAATTTTTCACTTACCGATGCGATTTCTAATTTATCTTTATCTGTCACATAGAATGGCACTATCATGCAGCGTTGAGATAACGGATCTATATTGAAATTTGGTGCTAGTATTAAATGTATATTTGCACCAAAGGCATCATCTGGTAATGGATCAAAAACTATATAGTCTTTATGAATAACAACGCCTTGATTTACGTTTTCTTTTCCCCATTGGCATAAGCTTTCATCAAAAGGCCTTGAGCGAATTTGAATCTGATTATGCGATATTAGTAAGTCTACTGTTTGATTTTTCACCACAAAACCTCCACTCTAATTTTAGTTCCATCAGGTAGTTCAGATAGTATTTTACCAATACTTGAACCTGCTCCTCTATTATCACTAGGATCTATAGCAAAATCATACTA
>NZ_JBEBMB010000161.1:0-3325 GCF_040081915.1 Xenorhabdus sp. SGI240 | reverse complement strand
TTGCGTAATGCACAAATAATTTCGGCTGGGTGCCAGTCTTGTCGAGTGTGAGTCATAACCTGCTTCCCCTTCTGTTGATTATTGATGGTGGTGGTTCAGACAGGGATCTCACTACCGGGAGTAACCTTCCGGCGAGGCCGAAGCCTCCCCTGCCTGAACCGCCATTGAAAGGGCGATAACAGGCGCACTGGCAGAAAATTCCTACCAGTGGGTTACTCTTAGCAAGGGTGAGATTCCTTGACTATCGGATTCTGCCGATAGCTTTTTTACTTTAACGAATTACGTTATCTAATTCAATAATCGAACGTGTTAGTTTAACAAGTAAATGAAATATATTCAGAATACTCAAAGTATATGCTGCGACAAAACTTTTCTGTTTAGCTCAGTTATGCGGGTTTCACACTCCTGCGGATAATCAAAGCCAATAATTTGGGCAACTTCCCGTCCCAAACGCCCATATAGTTGAGTCGTTGCTTCAAATGCGCGTAATGCATCAGATGAGTCAAACCGTCCGAAGGTGTTTTGCAATTCAGTCCACGTTGGCGAATCAGTCCATTCCTTTAAATGCAAGCCATTATGCCATAGGTCTATCGACTCATTATTTCGAGCAAGTGCATGCCATTCCAACATACACATCAGGAGTTCTTTCATCGTGTTATCACGAAACTTAACCAACCAGAGTTCCCCGCGAGACAAATATTTAGGTATATGGAAAGCTTCAAACCAAAATTCTTCAACTGAAGTTTTGAATTCGTACTGTGATGGAAGCTGTCTCGCTGGAAATCTGTATGTTGAAACAGGAAGCACTTGGGTAATCGACGTTTTGTCTAATAGTATTCTATACCCTCGTTCATAGAGTTCATCAAGAATTCCACTCTCTGCCATGTGGTGAATACGATCAATACCTGCCAGAGTGAAATCGACTTTTACGCCATTGTTATAAATGGCAAGACGTGTGGCCCATGCTTGATGTTCGTCTGGATCAAGACGAAGCACAGTAATCAGTTCACCAAATTCATGCATCCACTGATCATCTTTCATCAGTGATTTTGGGTCGGATACAATGATTTCAATATCAATATCCGAAAGATCATCACTGGAATTATCTTTTCGGGCCAGAGAACCAGTCTGAATCAGTGCCTGAACGTTGTCTGCATTCTCCGCCCATTTGATAATGGCTTTCAGGCAATTATCCCGCGATTGCATATTGCTTACTCCATTTCACTAAAAAAAGGACGCAAAGCCAGCGACCAAGACAATACTTATTTTATTGTTTACCTTAAGATAGAGCATATTTGAGTCACATGATGCTGAAAAGGCAAAATTATGAAACCAATAACGAATAATGACCACTTAAGCAGAATTAAGATAACAGGCTACAAATCTATCGCAAAATGTGATTTACAAATGGGAAGCCTGAATGTCCTTATTGGGGCCAATGGTGCCGGAAAATCCAATTTCATCAGTTTTTTTCGCTTCTCCGCCGCATTACTTGATCAGCGCTTACAATCTCTCGTTGGCAAAATGGGGGGACCCGATACACTCTTGCACTTTGGGCGTAAAAAAACCGAGTTTATGAGTGCTGAGCTTTCTTTTGGCCGCAATGGTTATAAATTTGAACTGGAACCGACTAATGATAACCGCATGATGTTCCGCCACGAATCACTCTTTTTCGGCAGTAAGAAAGAGTATGATATTGGTGCAGGACATTTTGAATCTAAGGTTAATCAACATCATACAAGCCTTGAAAATGGCACCTTGCCGCCCACGCTTCGTTGGCAGGTATATCATTTTCATGACACGAGTGACAGTGCCAAAGTTAAACAAACTCACCGTATTAATGATAATGATTATCTGCGGGAAGATGGGGCTAATTTAGCGGCGTTTCTGTATCGCCTGCAAAAACATCACCAGCAACATTACGCCCGCATTATCAAAACTATTCAGATGGTTGCACCTTTTTTTGGTAATTTTTACTTGCGGCCTACGCCGGATAATGCCGATTATATTCAGCTTGAATGGACAGAAAAAGAGCAGGACATCCCTTTTAAAGCCAGTGAACTCTCTGATGGCACTTTGCGCTTTATTTTATTAACGACTGTGCTACTGCAACCCGAAGATTACATGCCCGATTCTATTATTATTGATGAACCTGAACTCGGACTCCATCCCTATGCCATCAACGTATTGGCAGGTTTGATTAAAAATGCCAGCAATAAACATCAACTGATTATTTCTACTCAGTCCGTTGAGCTGGTCAATCAGTTTGATGCTGATGACCTGATTGTGGTCGACAAACAACAAGGCGCTTCTACTTTTAAGCGTTTGGATAATGAAGCTCTGTCCGAATGGCTTGAAGACTATAGCCTGGGTGAATTATGGAAGAAAAACTTACTCGGCGGGAGACCACAGCGATGATCCGTATCAATGTTTTTGTAGAAGGACAGACGGAAGAAACTTTCGTGCGGGATGTGCTGGCGCCTTATTTTTTTGCACAACAGATCTATCTGACCCCCATATTAGCCCAGACGAGTTCCAGCCAGAAAGGTGGGATTACGAGTTACGGCAAAGTAAAACACCAAATTACCCGCTTATGCCGACAAGATCCCGGTGCATTCGTCACCACACTTATCGACTACTATGGCCTGCCGACTGATTTCCCTGATTATAACGAACAACGGGATAATGCGGCCAACGAACGGGTAATGAAGCTGGAACAAGCTTTCGCAAATGATATCGGACAGGCTAATTTTATTCCCAATCTGTTATTGCATGAATTTGAAGCCTTACTGTTCTGCCAACCCGAAAAATTTGCAGACTGACTTGATGACCATGCACCGATTGCCGCACTACAGGCCATCAAAGATGAATTTGATACACCTGAAGATATTAATAACAGCCCGCAAACGGCTCCGTCTAAACGTATTCTGGCAATCATTCCCAATTACCATAAAACCTTACATGGTCCACTGATCGTCGGTGATATTGGTTTAGATACCATTCGCGCCCAATGTCCACATTTCAATCAATGGCTAAACAAGCTGGCTACACTGGTCACTCGTATTAAATAAGCCACATCATTTTACCAGTAAATAAGAATAAGCCCTGTGATAACAGGGCAATAGGTTAAACAGCTCAGAACGGGATCTCCGAATCCCAGTCCATTTCCTCCTCTTCCTGTAACGCAGCAGGTTGTACTGCCGGAGTCGCCTTTCTTTCCTTATTGGCGGGTTGAGAAGGCTGTGGCCTCGGTGCTGACTTATGCCCCACCTGCTGAGCAGCCGCCTGTTTTACATCGCCACGGCTTCCCAGCATCTGCATCGTG
>NZ_JBEBMB010000160.1:0-2189 GCF_040081915.1 Xenorhabdus sp. SGI240 | reverse complement strand
ATGCGGCGCGTAATAAATTGGTATCAATGATCATGGCTTCACCTCCTCACTTGGACACAAATCCATGCTGTCAATCGTGCTTTTGTTGACTCCCTCCGGCATGACAAAAAAGAGGGTGTGGTTAGTTGATGTCAGCCGATCATCGGTGAATGCTGCCTGCGATTTTTCGATAGCATCCCTTGCGTCATGAGCCTCCATAGAAATTCGCAGCGTGTGGCGATGTCCACAGGGGTAATCAGCCAGATAAGTCACAACATATTTTGTCTTTTCCATTTCCATCACCTCATTTTTTTGCCAAACAGTTTTTTGAGATCGACACCGTATACAGCCAGCCATGCTTCGGCAGGCCATGACTTAACGCTTCCATATCTGGGGTCGGGAACATCTGTAGCTTCCATGTTGTTCTCACGGCACCATTTACGGAGTGGGGCGAATTTGTATTCTTTCTCTGTGGCTTTTTGCACACTGGTGATGGTTGAGTGCTTTGTGCTTTCGCCCAGACGTTCTTCCAGTTCCCGGCACTTACGGGTGACAGCGCCGAGTTTGCCAAGTGCCTGAGCTTCACGACGGCGACTAATCTGTGATTTGGTGCGTTCCGCTTTATCGGCTCTGGCTTTTTCTTCCAGTCGGCCTTGCTCGGACTCAATAGCCATTTGTAGGACTTCGAGTTTGGATAGCTGAGGTAAACCAGTAGGTTGTTGCTGAACGGCTGGAGTAGACTTACCGGACTCCAAATCAAACCAACGGTCAATCACTGCTGCACGACGAACAACGTCATAACCAGTAATAAGAATTTCTGTATGGCGGCGATCAAGCTGGAATTCAGAGACATACCCGCGATAGTCGATAACAGCAATTACGCCATCAACTAGAGTAACTTGTTGATTTTTATGATGGTCAAAATCTTGACCATCTTTTTTAATGCCATAAAGTTGTTCCAGCATGACCCATATATCTTGGTGGATATGCTTTACTTGTTTGCCTGTCAGTTCTGCAATTTCACGGCTGCTCATCATTGCAGCTTGGTTGCTGGTGGTTATTTCGTTTTTCTTAGTCATGCCTTATCTCTCAATGTGCAGTTGGTGATGCTGGTTCAGCGGTAAATAACTTGAACCCGTTTATAAATACGGCATCGATAAAATCCCGCATCCATGTAGAATTATTTTCTTTCTCGTTCACTTCATTACCGAGATAGAAGCGCCACAAGGCGATATATTTTTCGATTGGATTAATTTCCAGAATCGTATTTTCGATTTGGTGAATAAGTAGTGTTTCAATTACGTCAGCATCCAGCTCGACTACGCAATTTTCGTGGGTAAATATGACATTGCCGTTTTCAAGTTTTCCAAATCGCTCGCCGCATGAAACTAGATATTCTCTAGCAACAATGGCTCGTTGTTGTTTTACTGAGAATTCAGCCCGTTCCATTTTTTCCGCATCGGTTAATGGCGGGTAATTAGTTCTCGCCCTTTCTTCATCTAAAAGAAAAGCAGGGCATCCGAATTTACTTTTTCTCAAAATGGCAATTGCTTCTTTTATTGTCATTCCTGTATTACTCATTACCACCCCTCCTGTATTTTGATTTGTGCTTTTCGGACACAGCGCAAATTATTTTTGATACATTCCTGCTCTTGTTTTTTATCATGGGATAATGAAAGAGCCTCACCCCATTTCTCAGCAGAACGACGAAATAAACTTCTGTATTCTAAGAGTTGTGCTAATTCCTTTGTCTGTTCATATACTGTCATTATTCACCACCCGCTTTCTCATGTGCTTTTTTAATTCCGAAGCTATGCGCTTATTTTCATTGATTCTTAATACCTTGCTGTAACTGTTATGTAATGAGTGTCTTTTTTCATTATGTAATTGGCGATATTCAGCCCATAGTTGAGTATTAAGGCTGGTTGCTAAGTTTTTAGCTTCTCCCCAATATTCGGCGGCAAGGTCGTACTTTTCTTCTTTCTCTTTCTGGATGGCTGTATTAGCAAAATCCAAATATGTTTTCTTTGTCATGTTATTGACTCCGTTTTCTTGGCAATGAGTTTCAATATCTCATTCATAAACTCATTGCCCTCTTTGGTTAAATTTCCAAATTTGGTATAAAAACTGTTATATGTCCTTACGATAAGTTCTTCTGCTTCCTGTCTGCTCTTAAGTGCAAATACATATAATTCAAAAAATCGGATTAA
>NZ_JBEBMB010000016.1:0-1051 GCF_040081915.1 Xenorhabdus sp. SGI240 | reverse complement strand
TGTCTAAAGAAAAGTTTGAACGTTCAAAACCGCACGTTAACGTTGGTACTATCGGCCACGTTGACCACGGTAAAACTACCCTGACTGCTGCAATTACTACTGTTCTGGCAAAAACTTACGGTGGTAGCGCGCGTGCATTCGACCAGATCGACAACGCGCCAGAAGAAAAAGCACGTGGTATCACCATCTCTACTTCTCACGTAGAATACGATACCCCAACTCGTCACTACGCACACGTTGACTGCCCAGGCCACGCCGACTATGTGAAAAACATGATCACCGGTGCTGCTCAGATGGACGGCGCGATCCTGGTTGTTGCTGCAACTGATGGCCCAATGCCACAGACTCGTGAGCACATCCTGCTGGGTCGTCAGGTAGGCGTTCCTTACATCATCGTGTTCCTGAACAAATGTGACATGGTTGATGATGAAGAGCTGCTGGAACTGGTCGAAATGGAAGTGCGTGAGCTGCTGTCTCAGTACGATTTCCCAGGCGACGACACGCCAATTATCCGTGGTTCGGCGCTGAAAGCGCTGGAAGGCGACGCAGAGTGGGAAGCGAAAGTTATCGAACTGGCAGAAGCACTGGATACTTACATCCCAGAACCAGAGCGTGACATTGATAAGCCATTCCTGCTGCCAATCGAAGACGTATTCTCCATCTCCGGCCGTGGTACTGTAGTAACCGGTCGTGTAGAGCGTGGTATCGTTAAAGTCGGTGACGAAGTTGAAATCGTAGGTATCAAAGAAACCACTAAAACCACGTGTACTGGCGTTGAAATGTTCCGCAAATTGCTGGACGAAGGCCGTGCGGGTGAGAACGTGGGTGTTCTGCTGCGTGGTACTAAGCGTGATGACGTTGAACGTGGTCAGGTTCTGGCGAAGCCAGGCTCTATCCACCCACACACTCAGTTCGAATCTGAAGTGTATATCCTGAGCAAAGATGAAGGTGGTCGTCATACCCCATTCTTCAAAGGTTACCGTCCACAGTTCTACTTCCGTACCACTGACGTAACCGGAACTATCGAACTGCCAGAAGGCGTAGAGATGGT
>NZ_JBEBMB010000159.1:0-1115 GCF_040081915.1 Xenorhabdus sp. SGI240 | reverse complement strand
GTTTGTAGTTTATTATTCATGTTTAATTCCTTGTTGGATTCGTTGATAAATTTCCTCACGATGCACAGGAATATCTTTTGGTGCTTCAATTCTGATTTTTACTTTACTACTTTGAGTTCTTAATACTGTTATTACGATATCGTCACCTATCATAATTTTTTCTTGTGGGCGGCGAGTTAGGGTTAACATTTTTGTCTCCTTGATCATATTATGCTGATTTACCTTTTTATTTTCACTTTTGAATAGTGTTATCTTTGAAAGCTCCTACATAAACTAAGAAGGAAGTATTATGTCCGTTTATTCGAATTTATTTATCGAAATTCAAAAAGCTATTTTCCCCGCGTATGGCGCCTTCTACACCAGCCAAAACATGATTTCTAAGGGTGATCCTGATAGCGCCAAAATACATTCTTATTTAATTTTATTGCTTGAAATAGTTAGCTATGAATACCGAAAACAGCATGCAACAATATTTGAGCCGTTAAGAGGTGACAAGGCTCTTAAGCATTTACTGTTTACTCGGTATCAAGTTTCCCTTCGGGAGCTGGAAGCCAATCCGCTCGAATGGATTGTTTTTGCTCTTCTGAAAGACCTTGCCCCGGAAAATCTACCTCAGCAAGCCTGGAGTTACGTAAATAGTTTAAAGCTGAACAAAGACGCATCTGGCATTGATTGGAATCTAAAAGTAAATTGGATTCTTGGTTCAGGTGAACGGACTCTGAAAAAGGCTGATGAGCAACAAGAGAATTAATTTCAAGTTCCAATGAATCTACTGCTTTCGATACAATACAAAGTGCTCTTTCACGGCGATTAAGTGTATTAAGTTCATTTTGAAGCCATGCAATAAGTTCATAAAGATTTAAATTAGCAGCGTAAATAAAAGGTTTGTCGCCACAGGGTAGCGATTGCTGCCCTTTAATTTGGTTATTGTTTATCTCAGTCACCAAAGTATTATTGATATTAGTTACTGGCTTTTTCATTTTTATGCCCTCAGAATTAAATTGTTTATTTCAGTTACGATTAACTATTTGACCCATCCAGCCAAGGATTACATATGCAGGCGCTAATAACCTTTTTGCCTCTTCCCTGTCATTTGCCTGAGTCCTGACACAGGT
>NZ_JBEBMB010000158.1:0-2286 GCF_040081915.1 Xenorhabdus sp. SGI240 | reverse complement strand
AGCGGGCAAATCCGCCCAGGCGGATCGACAGGAAAAGCAGCACAATAAAAGAAAGGCGTTTATTCTGGTCATCAGGCTCGTGCTGATACGCCGACAGACGGTAAAAATGGGCTTCATATTGACTCTGTTCCTTTTCATTATGTTCGCTGCATTAACTGGCAAACATCCAGACAGCCACGACCAGCAATACCGCGGTTCGGATGGCAAACTGGCTGAGGGTTTCATTACGCACTTTTTCATTCGCCCAGCCCTGCCAGACATCCACTGCGGCCCAGGCCGCCCAGAAAAACAGGGTGGCCAGGAAAAATCCGACGCACACCAGATACAAAAAAGTGATATCAAAATGGCCGGAGGCCACTTCAAAAGCATTGCGTTGTGCGTCAGTCATTGCGGGTTTTCCTGACGGTAATGACCGGATAATGTGCCGGACCCCTGGGGCTGCTCGCGGGAAGGCGTAAGGTAGTGATCAATGCCCGCTTTGAGGGTGTTGAGGTCGGTTTTGATACGCTGATAATCAAAGTCATAACGAGGAAGTTTTGAGGTATCTGATTGCTTTTCTGCGATGCTGGCGCGTTCCAGTGCCATTTGCACCTGCTCAATCAGACGTTTTGCACTCGCCAGTTCGTCTTTTTCGGCCGCTTGCGCCAGCGGCATACACAACACAGCCAGCCCCAGCAGGCAGGCAGAACAGGATATCGAAAAGCCACCGCGCATAAACACTCACCTTATGATGGGTTCCAAAATGGCAAGGATGCGGCGTTTTTTAGCGGCGGTCAGCAATAAACTCTTTATGCTTTGATGAAAATTAGCTAAATAGTCTGACTAACGTATTCAGCCAAGACTTAACCATGAAGAATAAAGGAAGTAATATGCTGCGGATTGATTTAAATGTCCCCGATGAAGAACACGAGAAGGCCCGCAAATTGGGCGCACACTGGGATGCAGCCGCTCAAATCTGGTATATCGACGATAGTTTTGACCCGACCCCGTTTATGAACTGGTTACCGTTCTACAATGTCCATGCCGAATTCTGGTATCTCGCCCAGACCCGGACGCCGTGCCCACACTGCCAGGAACACACCACCGTCACCGCGTTTATGTTGCCTGCCGGGCATAAAATGCTGGAAGCGGATGATGATGACGATGAAGATGAAGATGACGACGAAACCAACACTGAAGTGGACTACTCAGAGCAGGACAGCCCGGCGTTTCTCTTTTATGTCGCCGACATTCCCACCACCGTGCGCAATGTATTATCTGGCTTTCACCACACTTTGCGCAAAACAGGGGGGCGACGAATACGCCGAACGCACTGGATAAATCACTGCGAACATTGCGGTACACAACAGGATGATGCGGACATGTTCGCGGAAGTCGGTGGGGCGTTTTTTCCTTCCTCCAGAAAGGAAGCCGCCGCCATCCAGCTTCATCGTATCGACGAACCTTTTATGGGCTATTGTCAGGATATCTCGCACCAGCGTTTTCATATTGATATGGAAAATACGGTGCTGAGCGCCAGCAAGGGCGCCTATACTGCCGGAGATTGGTTTGAATGGATGACGCATGTCATTAATGTTCAGTCAACGTATCCGCATTAACCGGGAAGACTGACGCGCCGCAGTGCGGCTTGTCTGCTGATGATGGAATACAAAACAAAAAACCGTTTTGCATTCCATCGTCCAGCGGTCGAGTAGCGCAATCACCCCCTCACAGGGATGATCACACCTAACGGTGGCTACTTTCCGGAGGAGCTTCAGACAAAAGTTACCCGTAATGCCTGTCCTCTGGGCTACTGTTGGTCGTACAACAGGTCAATCTTCATTCTGATATTGAATGTTTGACAATAACTGGCGAAGCTTATAATTTATTTCAAATCAACGTATCCAATTGTTTTATAATTGAAATAAATCTTCACGTCGCACCTATATATACTTCTTAAACATCGAGGTGGTGATCACCACCGCTATACCCAGCACTATTGCCGCCGGCAATAATATCACCGTCGGATACACCACACTCGGCCAGGATAAATACAACATACAGGGAATGGTGCAGGCCGGTTTAATCCCCCGCCTGGCATGATGATAGACAAAACTCGACTCATATCCTGCGCCATAACGACGTAAATCCCGCCGTCCCAGTCCGTCAACCCCTGCGACTAAAAACACCATCACAAACAGCGGAACGGATAGCACCAGGATCGCCAGCCGGATCAGCGTCACCATCGTGATAAACACCGTGGCCAGCCCGTAATCCTGCAAATAGCCCGATACCTCCTGTAATACG
>NZ_JBEBMB010000157.1:0-3091 GCF_040081915.1 Xenorhabdus sp. SGI240 | reverse complement strand
AGCGGGCAAATCCGCCCAGGCTGATTCACAGGAAAAGCAGCACAATAAAAGAAAGGCGTTTATTCTGGTCATCAGGCTCGTGCTGATACGCCGGCAGACGGTAAAAATGGGCTTCATATTGACTCTGTTCCTTTTCATTATGTTCGCTGCATTAACTGGCAAACATCCAGACAGCCACGACCAGCAATACCGCAGTTCGAAGGGCAAACTGGCTGAGGGTCTGATTACGCACTTTTTCATTCGCCCAGCCCTGCCAGACATCCACCGCAGCCCAGGCCGCCCAGAAAAACAGGGTGGCTAAGAAAAACCCGACGCACACCAGATACAGAAAAGTGATATCAAAATGGCCGGAGGCCACTTCAAAAGCATTACGTTGGGCGTCAGTCATTGCGGGTTTTCCTGACGGTAATGGCCGGATAATGTGCCGGACCCCTGGGGCTGCTCGCGGGAAGGCATGAGGTAGTGATCAATGCCCGCTTTGAGGGTGTTGAGGTCGGTTTTGATACGCTGATAGTCAAAGTCATAACGCGGGTATTTTGCTGTATCAGACGGATTTTCTGCGATGCTGGCGCGTTCCAGTGCTATCTGCACCTGCTCAATCAGACGTTTTGCACTCGCCAGTTCGTCTTTTTCGGCCGCTTGCGCCAGCGGCATACACAACACAGCCAGCCCCAGCAGGCAGGCAGAACAGGATATCGAAAAGCCACCGCGCATAAATATTCACCTTATGATGGGTTCCAAAATGCCGAGGATGCGGTGTTTTTGATATCAGGTCAGCAATAAACTCTTTATGCTTTGGTGAAAATTAGCTAAATAGTCTGACTAATTTATTCGATTAACGGTTTAATAATGAAGGAAGGCATATGCTGCGGATTGATTTAAATGTCCCCGATGAAGAACACGAGAAGGCACGCAAACTGGGCGCGCACTGGGATGCAGTAGCTCAAATCTGGTATATCGACGACAGTTTTGACCCGACCCCGTTTATGAACTGGTTACCGTTCTACAATGTCCATGCCGAATTCTGGTATCTCGCCCAGACCCGGACGCCGTGCCCACACTGCCAGGAACACACCACCGTCACCGCGTTTATGTTGCCTGCCGGGCATAAAATGCTGGAAGCGGATGATGACGATGAAGATGACGACGAAACCCACACTGAAGTGGACTACTCTGAGCAGGACAGCCCGGCGTTTCTGTTTTATATCGCCGATATTCCCACTATTGTGCGTAGCGTGCTGCCCGGTTTTCATCACACGCTGCGCAAAGCGGTCAGCCAACGGCTGCGCAGGCAACACTGGATAAACCATTGCGAACACTGTGACGCACAGCAGGATGATACCGACATGTTTGCGGAAATCGGTGGGGCATTTTTTCCTGATTCGAAAGAGCAAGCGGCGGCGATTCAGCTTCACCGTATTGATCAGCCTTTTGTGGGGTATTGTGAAGATATTTCGCATCATCACTATCATTTCGATCCGAAGCTGGATAACCGCATATCTAAAGCCTGTGACTGGTTTGAATGGATGACACAGGTGGTTAACAACCCGTCCATATATCGCCATTAATCCAGCATTGAGATCCAGATTTGATGCGGTTTGTAGCCACATCAAATCTGAATTCTTAATGATAAAGATCGCCACTAAATTAATAATATATTCAAATAATTACTGACATAATCACTATCAACCACAAGCCCAATGAATCTTGTTCGTTACCAAATCTATTTGAGCCACACCATCCCCGCCTATATTGGGATCACCCAGAGTTTCATCAAATTCAAAATAAAACTCACTCAATTCATCTGGAATAGATTGCGCTGGATGTGCAGTCCCACCAAAATGGTGGTTATAAAAATACTTATCTAAATTAAGATTCAATTTTTCACTGATTTCATGAAATATTGGTATATATCCCTGAATATCTTCTACTTTCAAGCTATCAATGGCTTCAGTATCTTCAATAGCCTCCAACCAATCTGGATATTCTTCTGGCTTAATTCCTATATTAGGATCATCAGCATAAGGTTCTAAATTGAAATATCGTGCGGGTTGATCACAAGAAAAACAGTTAATTTCATGCATTGATTCATAATCAACAGGCAGGCAATTTTTACTGGGTAACTCACTCGGCCTTCCTGAAACTTCTTCTTCTGTGAGGTAAATAAAGCACCAGCCCCCACCTATCTCATCAACCTGATATACTTCACGCGGATGCATATTGTTACGGTACAAGACTAACTCTTGCCAAAAAGCGTTATTGTCTAACGCTTCACTGCCTTCCTGTAAGAATTCATTAACACCCTCTTCTTCGTCATCTTCAAAATCACTGGACTGAAAAACAGATAAATATTCTACATCAGAACTTCTCACATTATATTCAGCAGGAATTTTCACGGTAAAAATATGAGCCATCGGTACCCCATTGACCCGGCTTCTTGGCCACTGGCAGGGGGTAATACCCGAAGGTCTTCCATACGTCCATCCGTCAGTGCCAGTCTCAGAGGATTTCACGATATATATATTCTTTGGTTTCTTCATATCCATTCTCAAAAATCTTTTCCTAATAAAAGTCATCCATAAGATTTAAATCTTTTTTCATTTTTACTGATAGCTTCTTTATCACAAAAACTAATATTTGTTGCAAACTGACGCGCCGCTGTGCGGCTTATCTGCTGATGATGTAATACAAAACAAAAATCCGTTTTGTATTACATCATCCAGCTCCTCATATATATTTCTTAAACATTGAGGTTGTTATTACCACCGCCATACCCAACACTATCGCCGCTGGCAACAATATCACCGTGGGATACACCACACTCGGCCAGGATAAATACAACATACAGGGAATGGTGCAGGCCGGTTTAATCCCCCGTTTGGCGTGATGGTAAACAAAACTCGACTCATATCCTGCGCCATAACGGCGTAGATCCCGCCGCCCCAGCCCGTCAACCAATGTGACTAAAACCACCATCACAAACAGCGGAACGGATAACAGCAGGATCGCCAGCCGGATCAGCGTCACCATCGTGATAAACACCGTGGCTAACCCATATTCCTGCAAATAACCCGATACCTCCTGTAATACG
>NZ_JBEBMB010000156.1:0-1908 GCF_040081915.1 Xenorhabdus sp. SGI240 | reverse complement strand
AATAAAAAAATCGCGTTCTTCGTTACTGATAGCCATAGCTGTTACCGTTCTTGAATGTAATAAGACAGCCATAACTTACCTCACGTTTTACTACTATATGTTGTTAATACTACAATATGTGGTATATTGATGTCGAGTTATTTTTATCTAAACCCTATTGACACGTTTTGAAGGATTATCGATATGGCTCGCATCCCGGAAGCAGAATTACAGCACCTGAAATCCGCCGTCTCTTTAGTGGCTATTATTGAGCAGCAAGGACGGCAGTTGTTTAAGCGCGGCAAGGATATGACAGTGCTGTGCCCGTTCCATGAGGAGAAAACGCCCTCGATGGTGATCACTCCGTCGAAGAACCTCTATCACTGCTTTGGCTGCGATGCGGGCGGCTCGGTGCTCGACTGGGTGATGCAAACGGAGAACCTGAGCCTGCGTCATGCCGTGGAACGCCTGCGGGCGGTATTAGGGATTAATCCCTCGGTAGAGCCGCTGGTACAACCTGCGGAGCTGGTCAGCGATGCGATCGGGCAACAGCTGCTGTTATCGCGGGTGATCGGGTTTTATCACCATACGCTGTTGAATGCGCCGGAAGCGCAGGCGTATCTGGCAAAGCGGCGGCTCAATCATCCTGAATTAGTCGCCCAGTTTAAGCTGGGTTTTGCCAACCGCACGCTCGCTTACCGTCTGCCCGGCAGTAAATACACCAAAGACGGGGCTGACGTCCGCCAACGCTTACAGGCTGCTGGCGTGATGCGTCAGTCAGGGCATGAACATTTTGTCGGTTCGCTGGTTGTGCCGGTGATCAGTCCTGAGGGGCGGATACAGGAAGTGTACGGGCGCAAAATCACGGATCGCCTGCGACCCGGCACGCCGTTACATCTGTATTTACCGGGCGCACATGGCGGTGTCTGGAATGAAGCGGCGCTGAGTGCTTCTAAGTCGCTGATCCTGTGTGAATCACTCATTGATGCTCTGTCGTTCTGGGTCACGGGGCAACGAAATGTCACCGCCGCCTATGGTGCGAACGGCGTCACGGCAGATCACTGGCAGGCGTTCGAACACTACGGCATTAAGCAGGTACTGATCGCCTTCGACAATGACAGCGCAGGCAATGAAGCCGCGGTGAAACTGGCGGCAGCACTGGTTGCCAAAGGGATCACGCCGCTGCGCGTGGTGTTCCCGCCCGGCAGGGATGCGAATAGCTATCTGTGTAAGATGGCCGAACCCGAAACCGCCTTTGCCCTGCTGATTGAGAGTGCCGTACCGATGCAGGAGGCGGCGGATATGGTGGCTCTAGAGCGCCAAACACCTGAGCCGGACACGACACCCAAATCCGCTTCCCCTTTAGCGGCTGAACCTGTATCCAATGTAACGCCGGGCGTGGTCTGTGAACTCGGCGACAATGGCGAGCTGCTGATCTCGATCGGCACACTGCAATGGTGTCTGCGCGGCATGGTCGCCATCAAAGCAGGCGCCGCCGCGATGAAACTTAATGCGCAAGTGCTGGACAGGCAAAGCGGCGTGTTGTTCGCGGATGGGATTGATCTGATGAGTGCCCGTTCACGCAACAGTTATGCCAGGCTGGCCGCCAACGAACTGGGGTTAGGGGAAACGGCGCTGTGGCGTTCGCTGGGGCAGGTGTTACTGGCTGCCGAACAGTGGCAACAACAGGCAGAAAGCCCGGCAACGGCGCAGCCTGAGCTGAATGAGGCTGAACGGGAAGCCGCACTGAACTTGCTGCAAGATCCGACCCTGACAGCGCGTATTACCGCTGACTTAGCCGCCTGTGGTGTGGTCGGTGAATCGACTAACTTACTGGCGGGCTTTTTGGCGGCAGTGAGCCGAAAGTTACCCAAACCGTTAGCCGTCCTGATCCAGAGCAGCAGCAGTGCCGGAAAATCCTCATTGATG
>NZ_JBEBMB010000155.1:0-3002 GCF_040081915.1 Xenorhabdus sp. SGI240 | reverse complement strand
ATTTATTGCGAGCTGTTTTTCTAACCTTTCAACTTTTTTCTCTAACTCTTCAATACGCTTTTCCATCATTACCTCGCTAGTGAGTTAATAGGCTGCCAGCCGCAATAGCGATACTGAGGTGCTGGAGTGATTGCGGCGTCAAATTTGAAAAAACCAGCACTCGGCTGGTTACATAGCTATTTCAATAATCGAATAACTCTAATTATTGGGTGAAGGTAAAGCTGCAATGATATTTTCTAGATGAGGTAATGCTTCACGATCCCTTGGACCAAAGTAGCTGATAGATTTATCTCTAATCCAGTGATGAACTTCTAAATTAAAAGAGGTCATCAATTCGTTTGGATAAAGCCTTGCTTCTACTGGTTTTCTTTTCCCATCATTAAACTCGTGTGTATATGTAGGGAATAAGTCAGGGTCATATCCTTTGTCACGCAAGAAGGCGCTAAACATTCGGCCTAATGAAATATCAGGCATCAGTTTATCGGGAATCAGGTAGCCCTTTGACTCCAGAGGTGCTAATAACTTCAATGTCATCTGATCTAGCATAGAAAAATGGGTTGGAGGAATCTTATCTCTGTTAATGAGATAGCGTTTCACATGGTATGGCATGACGGATTTTTGTTGTTTTCCGCCGGTCATCCAATCAAATACCCACTTTGAAACCAGAACAGCAAACTTAGGCGAAGCCCATTGCCCTAAATTTATAGCCACCTGAGGATGAACCCACGTGCCTTGAAGATCGGGGATTCCACCCTTAACTGGTTGAATTAGTTCCGATATCGGAATTCCGATATCGGCAGACAGAGCCAACAAAAACGATTTTGAAGTGTTATTTTCCAGATAATGACCAAGCAATTTACCTGCGGCTTTACACATAGCCGTTGCGTTAATATATCCATCATACGCACGCTGAGCTATTACCACATTGTTCTCTTCACGAGAGATAAGTGGCAGGTCTAACTGTTTCATCTAACCTCCGCTTTAATTGAGTTAGATGAAGACCTTAACTTGCATATATCTCAAACAAAATGGCTTTTCGTGATTATGTGACAAAGGCCACGCAAATAGCGCAGCCTTGGAATAACTACTTGAATTTGTTCCGTTATGGGATTTCCCATATCGGGGAATCAGAAATATTCATCTAAACATCCCGGACTTGCGGGATTTTGAACTACTGCATTTTTTGCAGAGGTTGGATAAAGCCATCGAATTCATCTTTCATGGGATACTCTCTATACCCATTCGAGGTGTTGATCGGAATGGTTAAAATCGCACCTAATATATTGATTTAGCTACGATATAGGTGCTGCTCGAATTGGTGACAAACAAAAAGGCCACGCCATGCGCAGCCTTGAATTCAGTTGTTCGGAATGACCGAACATGTGATACTCATGCTAGATTTTAACATTTAATATAAAAGGATTTTTATGCAACCGAACGATAAAAACCCATTCAACCAAAAGTCATTTAAATTCATTCTTGTCGGTGTGATATTACTTTTTATGGCGGGTATTAGATTTATTCAATATGATGATTTTTTACTGGGTACTGTCGAAAGCTTATTGGCTATTGGGCTTGTTCTCTTTGGGCTTAAATTGAAAAAAGGCGAAAATAAAAAGTAGACTACTAAATTCCCTCGAATTCGGGGGGATTAAAATCCATCGAACTCATCACACCATTCAAATTCATCTTTCATGAGGATGATCTCTTTTTCGCTGAAAATCAGATTAACATATTGATTTAGCTACGATATAGGTATTGATCGACCCCGATCGAGTTGTCAACTCTGAGTTGACTAAGGGT
The DNA here is from genome assembly GCF_040081915.1 of Xenorhabdus sp. SGI240. Taxonomy (NCBI): domain Bacteria; kingdom Pseudomonadati; phylum Pseudomonadota; class Gammaproteobacteria; order Enterobacterales; family Morganellaceae; genus Xenorhabdus; species Xenorhabdus sp. SGI240. Next base: position 1,199 of record NZ_JBEBMB010000155.1, on the reverse strand, counting down.
AGAAAAAGAAAAGCCCCACGTGATTAGTGAGGCTTTATTTGCTTTTCGTTTTTACTGCCCGAGCATAACACAAAATATACACCTAAATTTCTCAAAATCAAGTTAATTTAGAAAATATTTATATTTAGCGATATGTTTCGCAGTTTTCTTTTCTAATTTCCCTCTTGATTGCGTAATACATTTCCTCTTCCAGTAATTCCTCTGCCCATTCAGTGCGTTTCCTAGCAAAATCAACTTTGCAGTCCGTTAGTTTTGATAATTCACGAGCCATCTTTTGCGGGTATTTGCGCTCACAATATCGTTTAATAGCAATATCACGAATAGGATTACCCCGTTTAAATGTCTTATTCAGGACTACTTCAACAAATGCGGCATCATCTGATTCTTTGGCGAGAGCGATGATGTCGCTTAACGATTGTTTGGGGTTCAAAACTTCATGTGCTTTCTGAAATAATTCTTCTCCTTCGTAGCCCAGTTTATGCAAATCTTTTACTACCTTAACAATTCGCTCACCTTCGGCATCAGTCCAATCTTCACGGGTCATCAATCTACCTATGACGCTACATTCCTCCCCAGGATATTCATTCCCGCCGTACTGCTTCCCCCAAATCATCATCAAATACCTGACCCAAACGCGCTGGCTTGGTGTAATTGTTTTCCAGCCTTTACCCCACACCCGACGCAGATCTTTCTTGTTGGCTACATAGGCCAGCAATGGGAATGATTCTTTACTCCTCATCTTATTCCTCCCTGGTTCCCTTTCAGCTTTGATTTTGTCATCAGTACCCCATTGCATATGACGTGATACTGGCATTTAAAATCACGTGCGAATTTGCCAACTGTCATTCTGTTAATACCCAATTTACGGGCTAATTGAGTTTGATTCCCTCGGTGCTTTATGAGCAGGTCGGGAATTGATGTAATTTCAAATGTCACGCAGCCTCCCGCCTCAGTGTTTTTAATTTCTCCTGAAACTCAGCTTTAATCGCCTTGCATTCCTCAATCGTCCATCGGTGGCGGTCATGGTTGGATTCAATGGCGTCAACCTTTGTCAGACCGATACGCCGGATTAGCTCCACCCTGTACGGAACCAGATTCCCCGATTTATGCTGATTACAGACAATGCACTGGCGATGGATGTTGTTCTCGTCAAATCTCAATTGAGGCGCTGCTGACGTTGGCCCATCTGCGTTACAGTC
>NZ_JBEBMB010000154.1:0-2850 GCF_040081915.1 Xenorhabdus sp. SGI240 | reverse complement strand
TAATTATACATGAAAAATAAATTTAATCACAGTGCTGTGCATAAAAATAACCGGCGTGATCAGGTTGCTCGTTCTGTTACTGAGCAGGGAATAAAACGGATGCGGGAGGCTCTGGAAGATGCGAAGTTGCGCCTGGAACATAGCGAGGAACTGACAGAAGGGAAACGCCATGGGTAACGTTGCAAGAATGGCTGATTATCGACCTCGCCCTGAGGTTGCGGAGAGGAAAGTGGCTGATGTTGAAGACGGATACACACGGATAGCCAATGAATTACTGGAGTCTATAGCGAGTTCAGATCTTACAGCCAGACAGTTAAAAGTCATGCTGGCAATTATCAGAAAGACATACGGCTTCGGTAAAAAATCTGATCGTATTGCTGATTCTCAAGTAGCAGCAATCACAGGCTTATCCAGACAGAATGTGAACAAAGCAAAAAACGAATTAATTTCAATGCGTTTTTTGATTCCTGATGGTAACAAAATAGGCGTAAACAAAGCCACAACAGAGTGGGTTAATCAATCTAGAGACAGTGTCTCTAATTTGAAGACAAAAAATGTCTCTAAGTTAGAGACAGATGATGTCCCCAATCTAGAGACACACAAAAGAAATACTTTAAAGAAAAAAGAAAAGATCCCCCTTACCCCCACGGGGGAAGAAAATCTCGCTCTCGAAATACTGGATTATTTTAACCAACTCACCCGTTCCCGATTTCAATCAACAGATCCATTCCTGAAAGCGTTATCCACTGTGAAGAGCAAGGGTCAATGCTACACGGCTGATGAAATCAAACTGGTAATCGAGTGGGCGGTCACCCAATGGAAATATGGCGAGAAGTTGAAACCTGAAAACCTATGCCGCATGAGTCGCTTCGACGGTTATTTGTCTGACGCTATCAAGTGGAAAGAGAAAATAGACCGTAACCCTGTTGACTGCCCTCATTCGGAACTGATAACCCTCTGGAACAGCAAAATTTCTGCCCGTAGTGTTGAGATTCAGGAATGGACGCAGCGCAGACCAGCTTATCGAAATCTGGAATCGGTATGGAACGGCAAAACCAACAAAGGGAAATGGCGGGAGGTTCAGCATATGGCGACCTGCTTCGACCTGATCAGTCAGTCATCGCTGTTCGGCCAACTGGAAGACAAACCGTGGTTAACACTGGACTGGATACTCAAACCGGAGAACTGGTCACAGGTCTACGAGCAGGCAAAACGGGAACACATCGCACGACGCAACGGGGGTTAACATGGATAAATTTTCTGATATTTATACAGAGCGGGCAGTCATTGGTGGGATTTTGGTGGCTGGTAATGAGTTTGCTGATTTTGCTCTTGATGCGGTTGAGTCACTAACGGAAAAAGATTTCAGCTCCGTGACTCACAGGCTGATCCTGAGAGGGTTGAAGAAACTCAGTGCAACGGGCAGTAAATTTGATTTGGTATTGCTGAACAGCGAGCTTGAGCAAACGGGTGATTCCAATCATTGCGGTGGTTTTAGCTACATTGCTGAATGTGCTAAGCATGTTCCCAGCGTCCACTTGTTACCCAGTTACGTTGATAAACTCAAGCGATTATCCCTGACTCGCAACATGCTGTCTGTGTTGCATACCGGTATTGCCCGGATCACTGAGAGCGGTGTTAACGCTGTTCAGGATATTGCTGGGGATATTGAAAATCAGATATCCAATATCAATAGCGTTAATGACGGTGGAACCGCTCATATCATGGTGGGTGTTGAAGAGTCGATAGAAATTCTTGAATCGATGATCAATGGCGAAATCTGGAAACACAAAACAGAACTGGGTATGCCTGATATCGATAAGGCATTTGGTGGGTTTAATAACACAGATTTTATTGTGGTTGGCGGACGTCCGGGTATGGGTAAAACTATGATCAGCACTGCAATCACAAAATCAGTTGCATTAAAAAATAAAAAACCGGTGATGTTTTTCAGTATGGAAATGCCAAAAAACCAGATCTCCGAGAGGATTGCATTTCATCATGCACGTGTCCGAAAAGAGGATTTATTGGGGGAAAACTGTACAAAGGAAATGATGGATGTGGCATGGGGAAAACTGGCTCATGCACTGGATGATATCCAAAAATCACCGATATATATCAACGATAAAACATCTCAGAGTATTAACGAAATTCGCGCAGAAGCACGGAGAATGCACAAGCAGACTGGCGGTCTTAAGGTGATTATTGTTGACTATCTGCAAATCATGAAAATGTCGAACCCCGATAACATGAATCAGTCTGTCGGTGAGATAGCTACGGGATTAAAAAATCTGGCTAAAGAGCTTAAATGCCCTGTTATTGCATTGGCTCAATTAAACCGCAATCTGGAACAGCGAGGCAATAAACGCCCGATGAACTCCGATCTGCGTGAGTCAGGTGTGATAGAGCAAGTGGCTGATGTTATTTTCATGGTTCACCGCGATGAAAAATATAACCCCAATACGGAATTGAAAGGAATTACTGAGATTATCTGTACCAAATCACGTCACGCTCCCGGTGCTGAAAAATCGTATTATTTTACAAACGCGCACGGAGGGTTAGATCCGGCTGACCTCACCAGAATCAAGTCAGCTGAATATCAAGAAGATATTGAATTTTAACCCCACTATAAGGACTTTTGAGATGAAAAAAGCCAAAAAAGGAGCAAAGAATTCATTTATTCGAATATCAATAGCGACTTTTATTTTAACACCTCTCTCCATGGTGATTCTTCTCACGTTGCCTTTTTATCAATTAAACAAACTATCAAGTTATTTATTTAAGGTGGCTTATAAATTTGGGATAACTCACTATTTCGAAAGGATAAGGTAATGAAAATCAAAACGAGTG
>NZ_JBEBMB010000153.1:0-1333 GCF_040081915.1 Xenorhabdus sp. SGI240 | reverse complement strand
GGATCGGTCATGCTGATAAGGCGGTCAGTCTCATCATAGTGGTATTGCCATGTTGCACCGGTGGCATCGGTAAATGCCGTCACCAGTCCGGTATCCGCCAGATAATCCAGTTGCAGAACCTGCCCTTCCGGCAGGATCTGCCGTTGCAGGTTGCCCCAGTCATCGTATTCATACCGCGTGACGTGACCGCACGGGGTTTCGACCCGGGTGACCTGCTGTTCGGCGTTATAATGCCAGGTGGTGGTATGACCCTGTGGCGTGGTGGAGCGGGTGATACCGGCTTCATAGTCCAGCCGGACGGGATAATAGCCCCCGCTGCCGACACTTTCAATGCAGCGTCCCTGTGCATCATACACATAATCCACGGCTGTCTGGTCACCGTCTGACCAGCGGCTTATCAGTCCCTGTGCCTGATAGTCATAGAACAGGTGAAATTGCTGGGTACTGTCCGCTTCCGCCAGCCAGCCATTGTCGTGATAGTCATAGCGCACCAGCACGTCACTGAGACCACTGTCGCGGCGGCGGATATCGGACAGCAGGCCATCCTCGCGGTACAACAATATCAGCTCCGGGCCGTCGCTGTGGGTGACCCGGTTTAGCTGGCCTTGTTCGGTGTAGTGAAACCCGATGGCATTGTCGTTGCGGTCACGCAGGGCGGCCAGTTGCCAACGCTGTGTGCCGGCAGTCACTGAGATGCCCGGTTGGGTAAAATATTTTCTGACCGGATTATTACGTTCGGTCAGAACGAAGCCCTGTTTTTGCCGGCTCAGTGTAAATTCCGGGTGCTCCGGGTTGATACTGTGGTCAACGCTCCGGGGCAGGGCGAAATGCAGGGAAGCGCCTTCCAGCGTCAGGATTTCTATCCGGTCGCCGGTGACGATAACGGACTCGGAGAAGTTGTCCAGCCAGTTTTCGCCGAGCAGGCCCCGCAATCCCGGTGACCAGCTGCGGGTAAAGGTCAGGGGTATCGTTTGCCCCAGTTCAAACTCGGTACGCTGGTCAAACAGGCTGCCAGTGGTCACGTCTATCGGGTCGCCCGTGAAGAATTTTTTGGTGGCCTGAGTGAAACGTTTAACCCCTTTATTGGCTTTAAACGCGGCTTTGGCACAAATCAGCCTGCCTTTCAGGGCATGGCTGGCTTTTTTGGCTCCCAGCTTTGCGCCAGTCAGCACCGCCTGCGGGCCGGTTTTGGTCAGCAGTTTCCCCGCGCCTTTGAGCAGCCCGCGTGTCGGCGGCACCAGAAATTCCACCGCCACCAGTAACGCCCGCTGCCAGCCGGAGAACTCTTCTTCAATCTCAAGGTAAGTCCCCTGACCGGAGCCGATAAAGACTT
>NZ_JBEBMB010000152.1:0-2163 GCF_040081915.1 Xenorhabdus sp. SGI240 | reverse complement strand
CTTTATGTTCTGTAGGCGGTACCGAGATCCATCCATTAACCGCAAGGGCTGCTTTTTCTGCTGAGATCTTGCCGACATTTACTCTGGGTTTGCCGTTTTTATCCAGCTCGTCGGGGCGATGCCAGTCATTATCCGCTGCAATAATGATTTTCGCGTCCGGCCAACGTTTCCGAACCGCTTTTGCAACAGAATACAAATTGCCCTCATCCAGCGCCGCCAGAACCGTGCCTTTACAGAGCTGGTTAACCGTGAGTGCTGTGGCGTAACCTTCGGTAATGACTACCGTATTGGGATACGCTTCCAGTTCTGACACGGCAATAAATGCGCCTTTCTTCTGGCTGCCGGACAGGAATTTTTTATCGCCATTGGGTTTGATGATCTGCGCACCGGTGACTTTTTTATCCAGTGCTGTCAGTGCCAGCACTGTCGAATTATCGAACAGTAGTCGCTGATCAAGGTGTTGCAGACCTTTTGCCGCCAGATAGGGCGATTGCCCGGCGACAGTTTGCGCCATCAGTGCCGTCACTCTTTCAGCAATCGGCTGGGTTGGGTAATGGGTTTCTTTGGCTGGCTTGGGTTCTGGCAAAGGTAGCGCCAGTACATTAGCGACCACTTTTGCCGCCTCAGTAACAGAGATCCCTTTGGTTTTTGCCACTAAATCCAGTCCATTACCATAGTTCGGGGTGTCACACTGGCGGCAATACCAGTTGCCATGATGGTGATCATCGATAAAGTGAAAACGGTCGGTGCCGCCGCAGACGGGGCAAGCGCCATGTTTGCCCTTTGCAGGGATATCAATACCACACGCAGGTAGCAGGTTTGACCAAGAATACATGGCGGAGGTTTTCACGGTCTGGATCAGATCAATCGGTTTTTGGTTGCCAGTTGTTTTTTGAACTGTAAATTTAGGGCGAGTTTGGGTATGCTGTGTATCAGCCATCATTTTTACCTTGCTTAATGATTGTTGGTGAAACGCCTCAGATGTGTGCCATCACACTGGGGCGTTGTGTTTTATATTCTGTTTCTTATGTCATAGTCTTTTGTCTGTTATGCCGCCCGTGATTCGGCGATCCGCTGCGCAATCCAGTTATCAATTTCTGCTTCGATAAAGGCCACTGAGCGAGGCCCGATTTTAACTTGCTGTGGAAATGCTCCGTCGCTAATCAGTTTGTAGATCCACGCTTTGCTGTAACCCGTTCTGCGCTGCACTTCCGGCAAACGAATAAAGTGTGTCTTTGCTGTCATTGTCATATTGCTTCTCCTGTTACCGAGTCCCTGAGCGCTCATCGTGGACGTTGTTTGATGACAGGCGGATTATTTAAAAAGCAAGACACAATGAACAGCGTTAATTAGTTATTGCTCGATGAAAGATTAATTTTCGTGTTGCGTTATCGGTTTTTTCTGTCGCGTAGGGGCTTGGCAAAGTCATACGGTGTGATGGATTTTTCCCGGTTCGCATCCAGATAATCCGCCCACCATTGCACCATCAGCCGCCGTTCATCCAGGTGTTTGGATGTGTGAATATACGCTGCGCGAACGTTATTTCGTTCGATATGACTGAGCTGGCGCTCGATGGCATCATCGCTCCACAAGCCGGATTCACCCATCGCACCACGCGCCATTGTGCGGAATCCGTGTCCACAGACGTCGGTTTGGGTGTCGTAACCCATATTGCGTAACGCACTATTGACGGTGTTTTCACTCATCACTTTTGCGGAATCGTGATCGCAGGGAAACACAACTTCGCAGTTTCCGCTCAGTACGTGTAATTCTTTGAATAACGAGACCGTTTGACGGCTCAGGGGCACAATATGTTCAGTTTTCATTTTCATGCCGCGCTCAGAAAAGCGAACACCTTTGATGGGTTTTCGTGTAGCGGGAATTTTCCAGACCGCGTTTTCAAGGTCTATCTCCTGCCAGCGGGCAAATCTCAGTTCGCTGGAGCGGACAAACGTCAGAAGAGCCAGCTCTACTGCAATCTTGGTCAGCAGGCGACCGCGATAGGCAGATAAGCGAGCTAAAAAGTCAGGTAAGTCTTCGTGGGGCAGGGCGGGGTGATGGTGAGATTTCGTGGTGGTGAGTGCGCCGGCCATATCATTAGCTGGGTTGGATTCCAGAATATCGTTCTGGACGGCATAGCGCATGATATAGCAAAATCATACT
>NZ_JBEBMB010000151.1:0-3064 GCF_040081915.1 Xenorhabdus sp. SGI240 | reverse complement strand
CTTTATGTTCTGTAGGCGGTAACGAGATCCATCCATTAACCGCAAGGGCTGCTTTTTCTGCTGAAATCTTGCCGATATTTACTTTTGGTTTGCCGTTCTTATCCAGATCACTGGGGCTATGCCAGTCATTATCTGCTGCAATAATGATTTTTATGTTCGGCCACCGCTCCCGAACGGCTTTGGCAACAGAATATAAATTACCTGCATCCAGTGCTGCCAAAACAGTGCCTTGACAGAGATGGTTAACCGTGAGTGCTGTGGCGTAACCCTCTGTAATGATAACCGTATCGGGGTGCTCCTCCAGTTCTGATACGGCAATAAAAGCGCCTTTCTTCTGGCTGCCAGAGAGTAATTTTTTCTCACCATTGGGTTTGATGATCTGCGCACCGGTGACTTTTTTATCCAGGGCTGTCAGTGCCAGCACAGTCGAATTATCGAACAGTAGCCGCTGATTGAGGCATTGTATCCCCTTTGCCGCCAGATAGGGCGATTGCCCGGCGACAGTTTGTGCCATCAGTGCCGCCACTCTTTCGGCAATCGGCTGTGTGGGATAATGGATTTCTTTGGCGGGCTTGGGTTCAGGTAAAGGTAGTGCCATTACATTAGCGACCACTTTAGCTGCCTCAGCGATGGAGATCCCTTTGGTTTTTGCCACTAAATCCAGCCCATCACCATAGTTTGGGATGTCACACTGGCGGCAGTGCCAGTTGCCGTGATGGTGATCATCGATAAAGTGGAAACGGTCGGTGCCACCGCAGACAGGGCAAGCGCCATGTTTACCTTTTGCAGGGATCTCAATGCCACAGGCAGGCAGTAAATTTGCCCAAGAGTACATAGCCGATGTTTTCACGGTTTGGATAAGATCAAGTGGTTTTGAGTGACTTGTTGTTTTTTGCTGTATAAATTTAGGGCGAGTTTGGGTATGCTGTGTATCAGCCATCATTTTTACCTTGCTTAATGATTGTTGGTGAAACGCCTCAGATGTGTGCCATCACACTGGGGCGTTGTGTTTTATATTCTGTTTCTTATGTCATAGTCTTTTGTCTGTTATGCCACCCGTGATTCAGCGATACGCTGGGCGATCCAGTCATCAATTTCCGATTCAATAAAGGCCACGGAACGCGGGCCGATTTTGACCTGTTTTGGGAATGCCCCATCACTAATCAGTTTGTAGATCCACGCCTTGCTGTAACCTGTTCTGCGCTGTACTTCCGGCAAACGAATCAGGCTTACTTTCACTGCTGCCACTGTCATGTTAATTCTCCTGTTACCGAGTCCCTGAGCGCTCATCGTGGACGTTGTTTGATGACAGGCGGATTATTTAAAAAACAAGACACAATAAACAGCGTTAATTAGTTATTGCTCGATGAAAGATTAATTTTCGTGTTGCGTTATCGGTTTTTTCTGTCACGCAGGGGCTTGGCAAAGTCATACGGTGCGATATATTTTTCCCGGTTCGCATCCAGATAATCCGCCCACCACTGCACCATCAGCCGCCGTTCGTCCAGATATTTAGACGTATGAATATAGGCTGCCCGGACGTTGTTGCGTTCGATATGACTGAGCTGGCGCTCGATGGCATCATCGCTCCAAAGACCTGATTCCCCCATCGCACCGCGTGCCATTGTGCGGAAGCCGTGCCCACAGACGTCGGTTTGAGTGTCGTAGCCCATATTGCGTAACGCACTATTGACGGTGTTTTCACTCATGACTTTCGCGGAACCATGATCACTGGGAAACACAACTTCGCAATTACCGCTCAGTACGTGCAACTCTTTGAATAACGAGACTGCTTGACGGCTCAGGGGTACAATATGCTCAGTTTTCATTTTCATGCCGCGCTCTGAGAATCGAACGCCTTTGATGGGTTTTCGTGTGGCGGGAATTTTCCAGACCGCGTGGTCAAGGTCGATTTCCTGCCAGCGGGCAAATCTCAGTTCGCTGGAGCGGACAAATGTTAGCAGCGCCAGTTCTACCGCGATCTTGGTCAATAAGCGCCCGCGATAAGAAGATAAGCGAGCTAAAAAGTCAGGCAAATATTCATGGGGCAGTGCGGGATGGTGACGGGATTTTGTGGTGGTGAGTGCGCCGGCCATATCATTAGCTGGGTTGGACTCCAAAATATCATTCTGGACGGCATAGCGCATGATAGCGGTGACACGTTGCCGTAACCGCTGGGCAATATCGTGTTTGCCCTGCTCATCAATGGCTTTGACTGGCGCTAACAACTGGCTGGTGCGGAGTGTGGTAATATCGCGGGTGCCGATATGCGGGAAAATATACTGCTCAAGGCTGCGCAGCACTTTTTGGCGGTGGCTGTCGCTCCAGCGTTTGTTACTGGCATGCCAGGCACGGGCGACTTGTTCAAAGGTGTTTACTTTGGCGGGCGTTGGTGTGCCTTTTTTCTCTGCTTTGGGGTCGATACCCTGGGCAATCAGCTTCTTGGCTTCATCGCGTCTGGCACGGGCATCGGCTAACGACACTGCCGGATAAACACCAAATGCCAGTCGGTCTTCTTTCTTATCGGTGGGGCGGTAATACTTCATGCGCCAGTATTTTGAGCCACGTGACGAGACTTCTAAATAAAGACCGCCACCATCGGCGAGTTTGTAGGTTTTTTCTTTGGGTTTTGCAGTTTCGATTTGTCGTGCGTTTAGTTTCATTATTAAGGGCATGTCTGTAATCGAATGGTAGGTGCCCCGAATTATGCCCTTCGCTGCATCTTGATTGCAACAGACGAAACTAGACCTAAAAATAAGAAAGGGTGTTGATTTTACTGGGTTTGAGAGAAATTGTTTTACTGGGCTGGACTTCACTGGAAGTTGAAGTGGTGCCCGGACTCGGAATCGAACCAAGGACACGGGGATTTTCAATCCCCTCTTAAGTTGAGAAACTGTTAATAACCTGGGTTTTCTTGTTTTGCTACTCAATTAACCGAGTATGCAAAATGAAAATACTTCCCATCATTTCACCCAAAGGCGGTGAAGGTAAATCCACCCACGCCGCGAATCTGGCTGGCTTTTTTGCCGATGCGGGTTTAAATACTCTCCTGATTGACGCCGAT
>NZ_JBEBMB010000150.1:0-1191 GCF_040081915.1 Xenorhabdus sp. SGI240 | reverse complement strand
ATGCCACCTTCTATGAAGGTGGATTTTTACTACCGGGTATTCCACTGATGATCATTGAAGAGCGCTACAGCTTTACATGGCAGGGTAAGGCTCATGCTCGTCGAATCGCGCAAACGCCATCAACAGGCACCTTGCGCCCCTGTAAAGAAGAAAGTGTTAACTGGGATACTACAGAGAACCTGTTTATTGAAGGCGATAATCTTGAAGTTTTAAAGTTGCTGCAAAAATCTTATCACAAGAAAGTGAAGATGATTTATATCGATCCGCCCTATAACACAGGTAAGGATTTTATCTATAAAGACAGATTCCATGATGATTGGCTAAATATGATGTACCCAAGACTGAAATTAGCCCGGAATTTATTATCTGATGATGGAATTATCTTTATATCAATAGATGACCATGAAGTTATTAATTTATCCAATGTGTGCAATGAAATATTCGGTGAAGATAATTTTGTTGAAAGACTTATCTGGAAGAGCGGAAGAACCTCAGCATCAATGTTTACCCGAGAGCATGAATACATCCTGGCCTATGCAAAAGACAGGTCTCAGTTACCCCGTATTGTTTATCAGGGTGATGAGAGCTTGATTTCTGATCGGGCAATAAAACGGGTGAGCGTTAAAAACTCGGCGTCAGAAATAACCTTCCCCGCCGGAGTGAAGTTTTTGGGTGAAAATAAAACGTTTCCATCGGTATTTGGCGATAAAGAAGTCGTTGAAGTGACCTCGGGTGTGCTTGAATGCAAGGATGGAGCCTTAGCCAGCGAAGTCACGCTAAAAGCGGGCTGGACAATGAAGCACCAAATCAAAAACTGGCTGTCAGGAAAGGAGACTGTTGACTCTAAGGGACAGCAGGTTATTGAATTTTTCTTTAAACCTAATGGTGTTCTTCAATATGTTAAGAAGCGGGGCACCGAACATCCCAAAACCATCATAACCGGTTTTACCACGAAGCAGGGAAGTCAAGAGGTTGAAGCCCTGCTCGGTTCCTCTGTTTTTGATTATCCCAAGCCGACAGGATTAATTGAACACCTAATGAAGATCACGGATAGTGACGATATCATTCTTGATTTTTTTGCCGGAAGCGGCTCTACCGGTCATGCAGTATTAAAACAAAACAAGAAAGATGGCGGCAGAAGACAGTTTATCTTGGTTCAATGGCCTGAGCCTGTCTCAAAAAATGCAGGTG
>NZ_JBEBMB010000015.1:0-48106 GCF_040081915.1 Xenorhabdus sp. SGI240 | reverse complement strand
GCCAGAAGGCGTAGAGATGGTCATGCCAGGTGACAACATCAACATGGTAGTTAACCTGATTGCCCCAATCGCAATGGACGAAGGTCTGCGTTTCGCCATCCGTGAAGGTGGCCGTACTGTAGGTGCCGGTGTTGTTGCTAAAGTGATCGCATAATTTTTTTAATGTGTTCATTTTAGAAGGGCATCGATAGATGCCCTTTTTATACGTTGTCTTAAGAAGAACCTATCTCATCAATAGTTGTTCATTATTGGGCAATTAATAGCAGATAAATTGCTGTTTGATTGCTATTCTTAATTATTGGTGAGATAGGCTCTGATACAACGGATGGGCTTAAATATCATTAAGATACAAAAGTCCTGCTGAATTTTGGTGCCGAGTCAGATACAATTACAATTATCTTTGGGTTCGGTCTGATTTGTTTTGCTCTTGCGAGGCAAGCTGGCTATCTATTTACATCATAGTTACTTACATATAGTTACAGGTTGGTTTATGAGTGCGAATAGCGATGCTCAAGAAAGCGGGCGTGGTCTTGATATAGCAAAGTGGCTATTGGTGGCGATGCTACTGGTGGTTGCTATTGTGGGTAATTACTATTACCGAGAGTATAACCTGCCTCTGCGCGCGATAGCCGTGGTTGCTATTGTGGCCCTTGCAGGAGCAGTTGCATTGTGGACTGTAAAAGGTAAAGCTGCGTTAGCATTTGCCCGTGAAGCCCGCATTGAAATGCGTAAAGTCATTTGGCCAACTCGCCAGGAAGCACTGCATACGACTTTGATTGTTGCAGCTGTGACGGCTGTCATGTCTCTTATTTTGTGGGGGCTTGATGGTATTCTGGTGCGTTTAGTTTCATTTATTACAGGCCTGAGGTTTTAAAAATGTCTGAATCCCCAAAAAAGCGTTGGTATGTCATCCAGGCATTTTCTGGGTTTGAAGGTCGCGTCGCTCAATCTCTGCGTGAACATATCAAATTACAAGAGATGGAAGATTTTTTTGGCGAAGTGATGGTGCCGACAGAAGAAGTTGTTGAGATCCGTAGTGGTCAGCGCCGTAAAAGCGAGCGTAAATTCTTCCCTGGCTATGTCCTGGTACAGATGGTAATGAACGATGCGACTTGGCATTTGGTTCGTAGTGTACCTCGCGTAATGGGTTTTATCGGTGGCACCTCTGACCGCCCAGCACCAATCAGCGATAAAGAAGTTGATGCGATCATGAATCGTCTTCAACAGGTTGGTGATAAACCACGGCCAAAAACTCTGTTCGAACCAGGCGAAATGGTTCGAGTCAGTGATGGTCCGTTTGCAGACTTCAATGGTGTGGTGGAAGAAGTCGATTACGAGAAGAGCCGCTTGAAAGTCTCGGTTTCTATCTTTGGTCGTGCTACACCTGTTGAGCTGGATTTCAGCCAGGTAGAGAAAGCCTAATCTGGTGATTAAGTAAGCGCTTATGCTTGCAAAGGGTGTGAAATTAGCATATAATTTCGCGCCTTTTGTTTTTTATCCAGGCATCATTTTGAGATGATACTGAGATAATATTAGGTTAATTAAAGTTTTTAGTGACCTGGTCTTTAATAGACGGGGTTCAAATCGTCAGGGGAGCCTCATTTTGAGGCGATAAGACCCGCATAGAGGAAAAATAAATGGCTAAGAAAGTACAAGCCTACGTTAAGCTGCAAGTTGCAGCGGGTATGGCTAACCCAAGCCCACCAGTTGGTCCAGCTCTGGGTCAGCAGGGTGTTAACATCATGGAATTCTGTAAAGCGTTCAATGCTAAAACTGAAAGCATTGAAAAAGGCTTGCCAATTCCAGTTGTTATTACTGTTTACGCAGACCGTTCTTTCACTTTCGTTACCAAAACCCCACCAGCGGCTGTTCTGCTGAAGAAAGCAGCAGGCATCAAATCTGGTTCTGGCAAACCGAACAAAGAAAAAGTTGGTAAAGTAACCAGCGCTCAGATTCGTGAAATTGCTGAAACTAAAGCTGCGGACATGACTGGTGCTGACGTTGACGCGATGATGCGTTCAATCGAAGGTACTGCTCGTTCCATGGGCCTGGTAGTGGAGGGTTAATCAATGGCTAAACTGACTAAGCGCATGCGCACTATCCGTGAAAAAGTTGATGCAACTAAACAATATGACATCAACGAAGCTATTACTCTGCTGAAAGAATTGGCTACTGCTAAATTCGTAGAAAGCGTTGACATAGCTGTTAATCTTGGCATTGATGCTCGTAAATCTGACCAGAACGTTCGTGGTGCAACTGTACTGCCACACGGTACTGGCCGTTCAGTACGTGTTGCTGTATTTACTCAGGGTGCAAACGCTGAAGCGGCTAAAGCTGCTGGTGCTGAACTGGTAGGTATGGAAGATCTGGCTGAATTGGTTAAGAAAGGCGAGATGGACTTCGACGTTGTTATCGCATCTCCAGATGCAATGCGCGTTGTTGGCCAACTGGGTCAAATCCTGGGCCCACGTGGTCTGATGCCAAACCCGAAAGTGGGTACTGTAACGCCTAACGTTGCTGAAGCTGTACAAAACGCTAAAGCGGGTCAGGTTCGTTACCGTAACGACAAGAACGGTATCATCCACACGACTATCGGTAAAGTTGACTTCGAAGCTGACAAACTGAAAGAAAACCTGGAAACTCTGCTGGTTGCGCTGAAAAAAGCGAAACCATCTTCAGCTAAAGGTATTTACGTTAAGAAAGTTAGCCTGTCTACTACCATGGGTGCAGGTGTTGCGATCGACCAGTCTAGTCTGAACGCATCAGCTTAATGATTTAAGCTGAGAATAACGCTTTACCTTAGCGTCAGATTTGTCTAAAATCTGACGCTTCAAATTTGCCTGATCAGTGTGTTTTATCACACAGCCTTCGGAAAATAAGGCAGTATCGGCAAATAACAAGTTTTCGGTTGGAGCTTGGCCTGATCCAAGCCCCGTCCAAGACCGCAGGCGTAAGTAATTACTTAATATCCTGCGTAGACGGTGACAGAGCCAAATGAAATTTATTTTCTGGATTCTGCTCACCGTGTTTCAGCGCTCAGGCACAATTTGGTGTTTTGAGTGAAGTGAGTCCCGGGTTTGCCCGGTTAATCCAGGAGCAAGAAGCTAATGGCACTAAATCTTCAAGACAAACAAGCGATTGTTGCTGAAGTCAGCGAAGTAGCCAAAGGCGCGCTGTCTGCGGTTGTTGCGGATTCTCGCGGCGTTACCGTAGATAAAATGACTGAACTGCGTAAAGCAGGTCGCGAAGCTGGCGTTTATATGCGTGTTGTTCGTAACACTCTGATGCGCCGTGCTGTTGAAGGTACTGAGTTTGAGTGCCTGAAAGAAGCGTTTGTTGGTCCAACCTTGATTGCTTTTTCTAACGAACATCCGGGCGCAGCTGCTCGTTTGTTCAAAGATTTCGCGAAAGCGAACCCAGCATTCGAGATTAAAGCAGCAGCCTTTGAAGGTGAGTTTATCCCAGCGAGCAACATCGATCGTCTGGCAACACTCCCAACTTACGAAGAAGCAATCGCACGCCTGATGGCAACCATGAAAGAAGCCTCTGCAGGCAAACTGGTTCGCACTCTGGCTGCGCTACGCGATCAGAAAGAAGCTGCTTAATTGCTTATTTCCTTCGTTGCTTTTTAACGTATAAATTTTTTCTGAATTTTAGGAACACTTGTTATGTCTATCACTAAAGAACAAATTCTGGACGCAGTTGCAGAAATGTCTGTAATGGACGTTGTTGAACTGATCAGCATGATGGAAGAAAAATTCGGCGTTTCTGCTGCTGCAGCTGTAGCTGTAGTTGGTGGTGCTGCTGAAGTTGTTGAAGAAAAAACTGAATTCGACGTCATCCTGACTGGCGTTGGTGCTAACAAAGTTGCTGTAATCAAAGCAGTACGTGGCGCAACTGGCCTGGGTCTGAAAGAAGCGAAAGACCTGGTTGAAAGCGCACCAGCAGCACTGAAAGAAGGCATCAGCAAAGACGACGCTGAAGCTCTGAAAAAATCTCTGGAAGAAGCAGGTGCTTCTGTTGAGATCAAGTAAGATCTGTTTGAAGTTCGCAGCCTGATTTTATAAGGCTGGCGGCTGGCGATTTTTTAATCGCCAGCCTTTTTGCGCTGTAAGGGCATTGTCTGAAAGTCAGATTTGTCTGAAAGGCATCAATAGGGAATTAGTAGCATTTCACACTGTTTGGCTACTAATAAACCCAAAATACTTCATCCTATTGACGACTTAATATACTGCGTTCTCAGCTACTATCCACTCGGTAGCTCGGTAGTAAGGTAACGCAATGAAATGATGTAAGAGTAATAGTCATGAGTATTACGGAAAATATTCTGTTTTCTGTTCGAAAAAATAGTGTTGCAGCGTGCTGTCCTTAAGGGCGGACAGAGTGGGTCACTTATCAGCGAGCTGAGGAACCCTATGGTTTACTCCTATACCGAGAAAAAACGTATTCGTAAGGATTTTGGTAAACGTCCACAAGTGTTGGATGTTCCATACCTTCTTTCTATCCAACTTGACTCGTTCCAGAAGTTTATCGAGCAAGATCCTGAAGGCCAGAATGGACTGGAAGCGGCCTTCCGTTCAGTGTTTCCAATTCAGAGCTACAGCGGTAATTCAGAGCTGCAATATGTAAGCTACCGTCTTGGTGAACCTGTCTTTGATGTCAAAGAGTGTCAGATCCGTGGAGTGACTTTCTCCGCACCTCTGCGCGTTAAGCTGCGTCTGGTGATCTATGAGCGCGAAGCGCCAGAAGGCACAGTTAAAGACATCAAAGAACAAGAAGTCTACATGGGTGAAATTCCACTCATGACTGATAACGGGACTTTCGTTATCAACGGTACTGAGCGCGTTATTGTATCTCAGTTGCATCGTAGCCCAGGCGTTTTCTTTGATAGCGATAAGGGTAAAACCCATTCATCCGGTAAGGTACTGTATAATGCACGTATCATTCCTTACCGTGGTTCGTGGTTAGATTTCGAATTTGATCCAAAAGATAACCTGTTTGTGCGTATCGACCGCCGCCGTAAGTTGCCGGCTTCGATTATTCTGCGTGCGATGGGTTATTCCTCTGAAGACATCCTGAATCTGTTCTTCAAAAAAACCGTTTTCGAAATTCGCGACAATAAATTGCAGATGATCCTGGTTCCAGAGCGTCTGCGTGGCGAGACTGCTTCATTTGATATCGAAGCAAACGGCAAGGTTTATGTTGAAAAAGGCCGTCGTATCACAGCTCGTCATATCCGCCAGTTAGAAAAAGAGCAGGTAGACCGTATTGAGGTGCCTGTTGAATATATTGCGGGTAAAGTTGTAGCAAAAGATTACATCGACCAGAACACAGGTGAAGTCATCTGTACCGCTAACATGGAACTCTCTTTGGATCTACTGGCCCGTTTGAGTCAGTCTGGTTACAAATCTATCGAGACCCTGTTTACCAATGATCTGGACCACGGTGCTTATATTTCCGAAACCCTGCGTGTTGACCCAACCAATGATCGCCTGAGCGCACTGGTTGAAATCTATCGCATGATGCGTCCGGGTGAACCACCAACACGTGAAGCCGCAGAAAACCTGTTTGAGAACTTGTTCTTCTCTGAAGATCGTTATGATCTGTCGGCGGTTGGTCGTATGAAGTTCAACCGTTCGCTAGATCGTGAAGAGATTGAAGGTTCCGGTATCCTGAGCAAAGAAGACATCATTGACGTGATGAAGAAGCTCATCGATATCCGTAACGGTAAAGGTGAAGTCGACGATATCGACCACTTGGGCAACCGTCGTATCCGTTCCGTTGGTGAAATGGCTGAAAACCAGTTCCGCGTCGGCTTGGTTCGTGTAGAACGTGCAGTGAAAGAGCGTTTGTCTCTGGGCGATCTGGATACCCTGATGCCACAGGACATGATCAACGCCAAACCAATTTCTGCGGCGGTGAAAGAGTTCTTTGGTTCGAGCCAGCTGTCCCAGTTCATGGATCAGAACAACCCACTGTCTGAAATCACCCATAAACGCCGTATTTCTGCGTTGGGTCCAGGCGGTCTGACCCGTGAGCGTGCAGGCTTTGAAGTTCGAGATGTACACCCAACTCACTACGGTCGTGTATGTCCAATCGAAACGCCTGAAGGTCCAAACATCGGTTTGATTAACTCATTGTCCGTTTATGCGCGTACCAATGAGTATGGTTTCCTTGAAACGCCTTATCGCTTGGTTCGTGATGGCGTAGTGACTGATGAAATCCACTACTTGTCTGCAATCGAAGAAGGTAACTACGTTATTGCTCAGGCGAGCACCGTATTGGATGAAGAAGGCCATTTCGTTGAAGAATTGGTCACGTGCCGTCATTACGATGAATCCAGCTTGTTCAACCGTGATCAGGTTCAGTACATGGACGTTTCGACACAACAGATTGTGTCCGTCGGTGCTTCTCTGATCCCATTCCTTGAACACGATGACGCCAACCGTGCATTGATGGGTGCGAACATGCAACGTCAGGCGGTTCCAACTCTGCGCGCTGATAAGCCGCTGGTCGGAACAGGTATGGAACGTGCGGTAGCGGTTGACTCCGGTGTAACCTCAGTAGCTAAACGCGGCGGTGTGGTTCAGTACGTTGACGCATCCCGTATTGTTATCAAGGTTAACGAAGATGAAATGTACGCAGGTGAAGCGGGCATTGATATCTATAACCTGACCAAATATACCCGCTCAAACCAAAACACGTGTATCAACCAGACACCATGTGTTTCTTTGGGTGAATTGGTAGAACGCGGTGACGTACTGGCTGATGGTCCATCCACTGACTTGGGTGAACTGGCACTGGGTCAGAACATGCGTGTGGCGTTCATGCCTTGGAATGGTTATAACTTCGAAGACTCCATCCTCGTCTCTGAGCGTGTTGTTCAGGAAGACCGTTTCACCACTATTCACATTCAGGAACTGGCTTGTGTGTCTCGTGACACTAAACTGGGACCTGAAGAGATTACGGCTGACATCCCTAACGTGGGTGAAGCTGCACTGTCTAAACTGGACGAATCCGGTATCGTTTATATCGGTGCGGAAGTGAAAGGCGGCGACATTCTGGTTGGTAAGGTGACACCAAAAGGTGAAACTCAGCTAACTCCAGAAGAAAAACTGTTGCGTGCGATCTTCGGTGAGAAAGCGTCTGATGTGAAAGACTCCTCACTGCGCGTACCAAATGGTGTTTCTGGTACTGTTATCGACGTACAAGTCTTTACCCGTGATGGTGTAGAGAAAGACAAGCGTGCGTTGGAAATCGAAGAGATGCAGTTGCGTGAGGCTAAGAAAGACCTGACAGAAGAACTGCAAATTTTCGAAGCTGGCCTGTTTGCACGTATTCACTCTGTACTGGTTGCCGGTGGTGTTGAAGCGGAAAAACTCAGCAAACTTCCTCGTGGGCGTTGGCTGGAACTGGGCCTGGCTGATGAAGAAAAACAAAATCAGCTAGAGCAGTTGGCAGAACAGTACGACGAACTGAAAGTAGAGTTCGAGAAAAAACTGGATGCTAAACGCCGTAAGATCACTCAGGGCGACGATCTGGCACCGGGCGTACTGAAAATTGTCAAAGTGTATCTGGCTGTGAAACGTCAGATCCAGCCTGGTGACAAGATGGCAGGTCGTCACGGTAACAAAGGTGTTATCTCCAAGATCAACCCGATCGAAGACATGCCTTACGATGAAAACGGCACACCAGTGGACATCGTACTGAACCCGCTGGGCGTACCATCACGTATGAACATCGGTCAGATTCTGGAAACTCACCTGGGTATGGCGGCAAAAGGCATTGGTGACAAGATCAATGCAATGCTGAAACAGCAGCAGGAAGTTGCCAAACTGCGTGAATTTATCCAGAAAGCTTATGATCTGGGTGATGATACCCGTCAGAAAGTTGACTTGGGCACCTTCACTGATGAAGAAGTGATGCGTCTGGCAGAAAACTTGAAAAAAGGTATGCCTATCGCAACGCCGGTCTTTGATGGTGCAAAAGAGACCGAAATCAAAGAGTTGTTGAAACTGAGTGGCTTGCCGACTTCCGGTCAAATCACGCTGTTCGACGGCCGTACAGGTGAACAATTCGAGCGTCAGGTAACCGTTGGTTACATGTACATGCTGAAACTGAACCACTTGGTTGATGACAAGATGCACGCCCGTTCTACCGGTTCTTACAGTCTGGTGACTCAGCAGCCGCTGGGTGGTAAGGCACAGTTCGGTGGACAGCGCTTCGGTGAGATGGAAGTTTGGGCATTGGAAGCATACGGTGCGGCGTACACCCTGCAAGAAATGCTCACCGTTAAATCCGACGATGTTAACGGTCGAACCAAGATGTATAAAAACATCGTGGATGGTAACCACCAGATGGAACCAGGCATGCCGGAATCTTTCAACGTATTGCTGAAAGAAATCCGTTCGTTGGGTATCAACATCGAGCTGGAAGACGAATAAATCGTTTTCCCGCTGGTACTGCCCGGCCGTATGTTGAAACATAAGAATGTCGGGCAGTTTACCCGCCAGAGGTTGCACTGGTCCCAGTGGTTATACTGGTTATAGAGGGGAGTGGCATGGGCCACTCACCTAACAGGTCTAACTCCGACAGGAGCCATTTCGTGAAAGACTTATTGAAGTTTCTGAAAGCGCAAACTAAGACCGAAGAGTTTGATGCGATCAAAATTGCTCTGGCCTCTCCAGATATGATCCGTTCGTGGTCATTCGGGGAAGTAAAAAAGCCGGAAACTATTAACTACCGTACGTTCAAGCCTGAGCGTGACGGTCTTTTCTGTGCGCGTATTTTCGGGCCAGTAAAAGATTACGAATGCTTGTGTGGTAAATACAAGCGTTTGAAACACCGTGGTGTGATTTGTGAGAAATGTGGCGTTGAAGTAACCCAGACTAAAGTTCGTCGTGATCGTATGGGTCACATTGAGCTGGCATCTCCAACCGCTCACATCTGGTTCCTGAAATCTCTGCCATCCCGCATCGGTTTATTGCTGGATATGCCTCTGCGCGATATTGAACGCGTACTATACTTCGAATCCTATGTGGTTGTTGAAGGGGGGATGACCAATCTTGAGCGTAGCCAAATCCTGACTGAAGAACAGTATCTGGATGCACTGGAAGAGTTCGGTGATGAATTTGACGCCAAAATGGGTGCAGAAGCAATCCAGGCCTTGCTGAAAAGCATCGATCTGGAAAACGAATGCGAAACCTTGCGCGAAGAGCTGAATGAAACCAACTCTGAAACCAAGCGTAAGAAGCTGACCAAGCGTATTAAACTGCTGGAAGCGTTCATTCAGTCTGGCAACAAACCAGAGTGGATGGTTCTGACCGTTCTGCCAGTTCTGCCACCGGATTTGCGTCCACTGGTTCCACTGGATGGCGGTCGTTTCGCAACTTCAGACCTGAACGATCTGTATCGTCGCGTTATTAACCGTAACAACCGTTTGAAGCGCCTGTTGGATCTGGCTGCACCAGATATCATCGTACGTAACGAAAAACGTATGTTGCAGGAAGCGGTGGATGCGCTGCTGGACAATGGTCGTCGCGGTCGTGCGATTACCGGTTCTAACAAACGCCCTCTGAAATCCCTGGCAGACATGATCAAGGGTAAACAGGGTCGTTTCCGTCAGAACTTGCTGGGTAAACGTGTTGACTATTCAGGCCGTTCCGTCATTACCGTAGGTCCATACCTGCGTCTGCATCAGTGTGGTCTTCCTAAGAAGATGGCACTGGAACTGTTCAAGCCATTTATTTACGGCAAACTGGAACTGCGTGGCCTGGCGACGACTATCAAAGCCGCCAAGAAAATGGTTGAGCGTGAAGAAGCTGTGGTATGGGATATCCTGGATGAAGTCATCCGTGAGCACCCTGTTCTGCTGAACCGTGCACCAACCCTTCACCGTTTGGGTATTCAGGCATTTGAACCCGTTCTGATCGAAGGTAAAGCTATTCAGTTGCACCCACTCGTGTGTGCGGCATATAACGCCGACTTCGACGGTGACCAGATGGCTGTTCACGTACCGTTGACACTGGAAGCTCAGTTGGAAGCGCGTGCGTTGATGATGTCTACCAACAACATCCTGTCTCCAGCGAGCGGTGAACCCATCATCGTTCCATCTCAGGACGTTGTATTGGGTCTGTACTACATGACCCGTGACTGTGTTAACGCGAAAGGCGAAGGCATGGTTTTGACCGGCCCTAAAGAAGCAGAGCGCGTATACCGCGCAGGTCTGGCTTCTCTGCATGCCCGTGTCAAAGTGCGTATCACTGAAGAAGTGAGAGATGGCGAAGGTAATGTCACCACCAATACTGGGTTGGTTGACACCACTATCGGTCGTGCCATTCTGTGGATGATCGTACCAAGAGGCCTGCCTTACTCACTGATTAACCAGCCACTGGGTAAAAAAGCTATCTCTAAGATGCTGAATACCTGTTACCGCATACTGGGTCTGAAACCAACCGTTATTTTGGCTGACCAGACCATGTATACCGGTTTTGCTTACGCTGCCCGTTCAGGGGTATCCGTAGGTATTGATGACATGGTTATTCCTGAGAAGAAAGAAGGCATCATCGCGGAAGCTGAAGCGGAAGTGGCCGAAATTCAGGAACAGTTCCAGTCAGGTCTGGTAACGGCTGGCGAACGCTATAACAAAGTTATCGATATCTGGGCTGCGGCGAACGAACGTGTTGCTAAAGCGATGATGGAAAACCTGTCTTCTGAAACAGTGATTAACCGTAACGGTGAAGAAGAACAACAGGTTTCTTTCAACAACATCTTTATGATGGCCGACTCCGGTGCGCGTGGTTCTGCGGCTCAGATCCGTCAGTTGGCGGGGATGCGTGGTCTGATGGCAACGCCAGATGGTTCCATCATCGAAACCCCAATTACCGCGAACTTCCGTGAAGGTCTGAACGTACTTCAGTACTTCATCTCAACCCACGGTGCTCGTAAAGGTCTTGCGGATACCGCATTGAAAACGGCGAACTCCGGTTACCTGACCCGCCGTCTGGTTGATGTTGCCCAAGACTTGGTAGTGACTGAAGATGACTGTGGTACTCACGATGGCATCCTGATGACTCCAGTTATCGAAGGTGGTGATGTTAAAGAGCCACTGCGTGAGCGTGTATTGGGTCGTGTGGCGGCGGAAGACATCCTGAAACCAGGTACAGGTACAGCGGATATTCTGGTTCCACGTAACACGTTGCTGAATGAAAAATGGTGTGATCTGTTAGAAGAGAACTCCGTTGACAGCGTGAAAGTACGCTCCGTAGTAAGTTGTGAAACTGACTTTGGTGTTTGTGCGAACTGTTACGGTCGTGACCTTGCTCGTGGTCACCTGATCAACAAAGGTGAAGCGATCGGTGTTATCGCGGCACAGTCAATCGGTGAACCAGGTACACAGTTGACGATGCGTACGTTCCACATCGGTGGTGCGGCATCTCGTGCGGCAGCAGAATCCAGTATTCAGGTACGTAACAAAGGTCATCTGAAACTGATCAACGCGAAATTCGTGACGAACTCAGCAAGCAAACTGGTTATTACCTCTCGTAATACCGAATTGCGCCTGATCGACGATTTCGGTCGTACCAAAGAGAGCTATAAAGTCCCTTACGGCTCGGTATTGACCAAAGGTGATGGTGAGACAGTAACCGGCGGTGAAACCGTTGCGAACTGGGACCCACACACTATGCCAATCGTGAGTGAAGTATCCGGTATTATCCAGTTCTACGACATGGTTGATGGTCAAACCATTACCCGTCAGACGGATGAGCTGACCGGACTGTCTTCACTGGTGGTTCTGGATAGCGCAGAGCGTACCGGTAGTGGTAAAGACCTGCGTCCGGCACTGAAAATCGTAGACGCCCAGGGTAACGACGTTCTGATCCTAGGTACAGATATGCCTGCTCAGTACTTCCTGCCGGGTAAAGCGATCGTTCAGCTGGAAGATGGTATGTCCATCTCTGCGGGTGATACATTGGCGCGTATTCCTCAGGAATCTGGGGGTACTAAAGATATCACCGGTGGTCTGCCACGTGTTGCGGACCTGTTCGAAGCTCGTCGTCCGAAAGAGCCTGCTATCCTGGCAGAAATCAGCGGTATCGTTTCTTTCGGTAAAGAAACCAAAGGCAAGCGCCGTCTGGTCATTACTCCGTTGGTTGGTGATGAACCTTACGAAGAGATGATCCCTAAATGGCGTCAGCTCAACGTGTTCGAAGGTGAGGTTGTTGAACGTGGTGACGTGATCTCCGATGGCCCAGAATCTCCACATGACATTCTGCGCCTGCGTGGTGTTCACGCGGTTGCTCGTTACATCACTAACGAAGTACAGGAAGTTTACCGTCTGCAAGGCGTTAAGATTAACGATAAACACATTGAAGTTATCGTTCGTCAGATGCTGCGTAAAGCAACTATTGCGAATGCGGGTAGCTCCGAATTCCTTGAAGGTGAGCAGGTTGAATACGCACGCGTTAAGGTTTCGAACCGCAAACTGGAGCAGGATGGCAAAGTACCCGCTCTCTTCCATCGTGACCTGTTGGGTATCACCAAGGCATCATTGGCAACAGAATCCTTCATCTCTGCGGCATCGTTCCAGGAAACAACCCGCGTTCTGACTGAGGCCGCTGTTGCAGGTAAACGTGATGAACTGCGTGGCCTGAAAGAGAACGTCATCGTTGGTCGTCTGATCCCTGCGGGTACAGGTTATGCTTACCATCAGGATCGCATCCGTCGTCGTCAAGAAAACGATGTGGTTGAAGCGCCACAATTTAGCGTTGACGAAGCCTCTGCAAATCTTGCTGAGTTGTTGAATGCAGGTTTTGGTAGCAGCAGCGATAACGAATAATCGCGATGCGTAGCATACCTATAGCTAAATATAGATATAGCTAATCGTGAAAATGCCCTCTCTGGTAGAGGGCATTTTTTATTGGATGGAAAATTGAAATGAGACGAATTGTTTATATTATTGCAATGGCTTGCTTGGCGCTGTTGATCTGTTTTTCCAATTCGGCTTTATCGTAATATCACGATAATTGAATGTAGGATGTAAAATCATTTAATTTATAAATAGCAAGAGAATACTCTAATATGATATTTTTTACTGAGGATAGATGTGATGGATTTCCTGGGAATAATATTGGAAGTTTTTTATAACATTATAAAGTGCATTATCAGGTTTTTTGCATGGATATTTAAGGTTGCCATGAAGGAAGCTGTTGTTTCATTACTTTCCATAGGGATTTTATTCTGCATTATATTTTCATTAATAATTCCTAGGTTGATTTTGGGTGTTTTACTGTTACTAATGTTTATATGTTTGTTTTATAAATTCTGTGTAAAAATAAAGGATTATCTGAATAAGAAAGGGTTTATGGATTACTTTAAGTAAATATGATGTTAGTAATGCTATGCAATGAAAATTCATCTGATAAGGATAATGAACTAGTATACCAATCCAACTTCAAGATGCGTGTTATATTTCCCTGCGCAGCGGGGAAATATAAGGCCTCGCGTCGTCTTGTGGATTGCAACTTGAAGTTTATCGCGTATATCTTTTAAGAGCCTATTCCCTTAGGCTCTTAAGTTAAATATCTCGCTATAATGATTTGATGAATAAATTTATTTTTTGTATTTTATCGTCTTGATAAAAGTATCCCGTGCAGTTGGAGACCCAAGTCGTTCTGCTTCATCTAATAGTTTCAATGCCTTATCAACATCATCATGGTTAATAGCTCTTTTGATAGCGTCATTGAAATACCGTTCGGTGTCGTTCAGTACAGGTTTAACTACTGGGGCAGTAGTTTGTGGTACATCGGCCGGGGTTGTTCTTACCGGTGATGTAAATACTGTTTGTGTAGAACCAACTGTGATCGGTTTAGGTGCAGGTGGAGAAAATACCTGGCCTATCAGAACGTTGCCTGCATTGCTTTCTGATTGTACTTTTAACGTTAATGTACCTGTTGCTGTATGGCGAGCGATCGGATCTGGAATATCTGGCACAGAATTACCGACACCTTTAGCATAAGCTTTAGCAGGATCGACCATTTGTGTCGAAGTTTGTAAATCAGAACGGGTGGTATAAATCAGCAAATAAATTCGTTGTTGTCCCAATGCCGGTGTCAGCTTTAACACACCCTCAAGTCTATCGGTGGACATAATACTCGGTTGTTGATAGCGGAAGTAGTGGCTTGGATAGAAAGCCGCAGGGTGGAGTTGTTCATCAAAGACTAAAACATTCGGTGAGTATACTTGCTTGTCTTTTATCAGACTGTTCAGAGTGATTTCCAATGAACCCTGATTGGCCGGTAAAGCAAATGTGGCTACCGCACCTTGGATATGACCATCATTAAGCTGCTGTGATGCGCTATCAAGAATAAAAGTCTGTGTACTATGAGTATTAATGGGCTGCCACTGTAATTTCTGCAAGGTTGGCAAAGATAACGTTGGGGCAGAGTTGGTTGTCTCTATGCCTGATTTTGTTGTGTCAGACAGTGCAGTATCTGATGTAGCATAACTCGCCGGAATTAAGTTGCAGAGCAGGGCACTGAGACAAAGTGAGAGTAATTGCTTTTTCATTACCACCAAGCCTCAAATTGGGCACCAAATGTAAACTCATCGCTGTTCCCACGACTGAATTGATGTGCTGCTGTATCTTTGGCGGCAATGCTGTCGTCATAACCCCATTTTTCATTCCATTTGGAGTAAGAAGTAAATAAACGGATAGCCGGGCGTGACCAGATGCTGTCACCCGCTTGCCACTGTTGAGCCAGAGTGACCTTGAACTGGTTATTGTTTTCCTTAGTGCGTTGTGATTTCACGTGGTCATAACCCACCTCCATTAAGGTACTCATTATCGGAGTCCACTTATACATTGGGCGAACACCCACGGTGTACCATGTGTTGCCATTGTTATTGTCGAGGTCAATGTCTTGATACATGGCGGCATACATGAGATCCCATTTCTTGGTGATACTAATGGCTCCATGATTCAGGATGCGCAGCATATGCCCGTCATTATTCACATTAGCACCTTCGGCACGCCCATTACCGCTGGAAGTCATGGCATCAGTTGCGTACTGTAAGACAAATTTGTTGAAACCACCTAACAGGCTTTGGGTATGTTCGGCAGTCAGCATCACACCATCTTTGGATGCTTGCTTATCAAGCTGGTATCCCTTACGTGTATTAGCACGCCCATAATCGATACCAAATTCTAGTGTGCCACCGGCATTGACAGGTAAGTTGGCTAACCGTATATCAAAAATGTCATTTGAAGTATTTGGGGCCTCCGTGCGGTTATTATTAATCCACCCGTATGAACCGCCTGCTTCTGTATTACGGGTCACCGCGAAGGAAAGCTTACCAAACCCAAGGTCAATATTTTCCAATCCTGCGCCAGGACCGGAAATATCCCAGTAATAGAAGTCAATCATATGTACATCGTGACGCTGGTAGAAACGTTTACCCGCCCACAGTGTTGAACCAGGCAGCCAATCAATAATATTGGTTGCTTTCACGTTGACTTCACGAAAACCAGGGTTTGTATCTTCCCAGTCTTTTTGCTGACTGACGGAATAGGCTAAATTGGTATCAAAATAGAAACTTTTATTCCCTTCTTTCCATAACTCTTGCCCTAACTTAAGTTCGGCGTAGGTTTCACATTCGTTGCCGAGACGGTATTTACTTGCTGCACCAGTGGCTTTGGCACACTTTTGCTCACCGCCACTACCTGTCCAACCAATACCTGAACGGGCATAACCGTGGAAGTCAACAGCAAGGGCTTGCATCGAAAATAAACCGGTTAGCATAGCCAATGAGAGAGACAATATACGCATAATGATTCTCCTGTTATTTTTTATAGCCGCGGATCTAGATTCCGGGTTCTTTATGTAAACGCTGACATGCAGTTCCATCTTCACGGAAAAGATGACATCGGTGGGGAGCGAGTCCGATAGAGAAATCTGCACCTTCTTTAACGAGAACAATATCAGGTTGGCGGTAAACCAAATTTTGATGAATGGCAGGTATGCGGATGTGAATCTGAGTTTCGTTCCCCAGTTGTTCCACGATCTGTACTGTCCCCTCTAACGTAACATCGGCTACATCATTAGGCAAAAGATGCTCGGGGCGAATTCCCAAAGATACATTGCTACCGACAGTTAGCCCTTTGCTTTCAACTGGCAACCAGACTGGCTGACCGTTAGGCAGGATGATCTGTACCTGATCAACAGCAATCGCTGAGACTTTGACTGGCAGGAAATTCATTTTCGGTGAACCAATGAAACCTGCGACAAAGCGATTGGCAGGATAGTGATAAATTTCAAGTGGCTTACCGACCTGAGCTATATTGCCTCCATCCAGAACCACAATTTTATCTGCCAGAGTCATGGCTTCGGTTTGATCATGGGTTACATAGACCATTGTACGTTGTAGTCGTTTGTGTAGACGTGAAATTTCAATTCTCATCTGTACACGCAAAGCCGCATCCAGATTAGAAAGCGGTTCATCCAGCAGAAAGATATTGGGTTCAGCAACGAGAGTTCGGCCAATGGCGACTCGCTGGCGTTGGCCGCCGGACAGTGCCTTAGGACGGCGTTCCAGTAAATGGGCAAGCTGGAGGGTTTCTGCAACTTGTTGCACTCGTTTGTGGATATCGCTTTTTTTGACACCCGCCAGCTTCATGCCGAATGACATATTGTCTGCAACAGAAAGATGGGGATACAGTGCATAAGATTGAAAAACCATGCCGATGCTGCGTTTGGCGGGTGGAACATCATTCATTCGTTTTCCGTCTATCAGCAAATCACCGGACGTAACGTCTTCCAATCCTGCGATCATCCTTAGCAATGTCGATTTCCCACATCCCGATGGGCCGACAAATACGACGAATTCCCCTTCCTGAATATCAAGATTAAGATCTTTGGAGATGATAGTTTCACCATATGATTTAGATACATTGCGGAATGTGACGCTAGACATTTGTTCCCTCCCTCGGATTTGCCACCTCAGTTTTTTGTTCGTTTCCGATTCGTCTTCGTTTTCTATTTGTCGCAGCGAGAAACTTAATGAAAAACTGATGGCTGGATTGTGTATAAAATAACAGGCGCGAAAATCCTCCATCCCAGCATTTTTAGTGGTGGAGGAGCCAGGATGACGAGATTAATGCGATTGAGAAAGAAAGAAGAAAATTGTCAGGTAAGATGTGATTTAAATCGCAAAAAAGGATGCTGTCTTGATGTTAACGTTCTGATTTTAATTATTTTTGTAAGCTAGTTCACACTCATACGGTATGAGGCGTAGGACTGGGGAGGATGAGTCTTTTTTACATTGATTGCACACTGGTGACATTTTATCGCGATGTAACAAAGATAATTATCTTGAACTAACAAATGAAAAAGGCGGAATGATGACCAAGAAAATTTTAAAAGTGGGGACTCGTACCCTGATGCTTTCCGTTTTAACAACATGTGTATTGTCTGCTTCGGTTTTTGCAAAACCGGAAGAAGGAAAGTTGGTCATTTGGATCAATGGTGATAAAGGTTATAACGGACTGGCACAGGTTGGTGAGAAATTTGCAAAAGAAACGGGGATTCCTGTCACCGTTGAGCATCCTGACAAACTGGAAGAGAAATATACCCAGATTGCAGCCAGTGGAGATGGGCCGGATATTATTTTCTGGGCACATGATCGCTTTGGTGGCTATGCACAGTCAGGGTTAGTTGCTGAAATCACGCCTGATAAGTCATTTATTGATAAGCTATTTCCCTTTACATGGGATGCCGTTCGTTATGACGGAAAATTAGTAGGATACCCTGTCGCAGTTGAAGCCCTTTCTCTTATCTACAATAAAGACTTGATTAAATCTCCGCCTAAAACATGGGAAGAAATCCCTGCCTTGGATAATGAGCTGAAAAAGCAAAATAAAAGTGCACTGATGTTCAATTTGCAGGAACCGTATTTTACTTGGCCGCTGATTGCTGCTGATGGTGGATATGCCTACAAGGCAGAGAACGGTACTTATAATGTTAAAGACAGCGGAGTGAATAATACGGGTTCTAAAGCGGGGCTGAAATTTCTGGTTGATTTAGTCAAAAATAAACATCTCAATGCCGATATCGATTACTCCATCGCTGAAGCTGCCTTTAATAAAGGTAAAGCAGCAATGACGATTAATGGTCCTTGGGCATGGGCGAATGTCGATAAAAGTAAGATCAATTACGGTGTTACCCTATTACCAACCTTTAAAGGAAAACCCTCTAAACCTTTTGTTGGCATTTTAACTGCGGGAATTAATGCGGCCAGTCCTAATAAAGAGTTAGCCAAAGAATTTTTGGAAAATTATCTGCTTACCAATGAAGGGTTGGCAACGATGGACAAAGATAAACCACTGGGAGCGGTGGCTTTGAAATCCTATCAGGAGATCCTGGCGAAAGATCCACGTATTGCGGCCACGATGGCAAATGCCCAAAACGGCGAAATTATGCCGAATATTTCCCAAATGAGTAGTTTCTGGTACGCAATGCGTAGCGCTGTTCTTAACACGGTCAGTGGGCGTCAGACAATAGATGCTGCCCTTAATGATGCTGAAGCGAGAATGACAAAATAAACGAGTGACAGGCTCCTGAGTTTAAGGAGCCTTAGCTCTTATTGTGATGATGTTGGATAGTCACAATTGTTGGTAACAGGAAGTGCAAGATGTCAGCGACATTAGAAAAAACAGTATGGTGGCAGCATCCTGCCCTGAAATGGTTTGCTGTAGGTATTTGCCTACTTTTTACAGGTTATCTGGTTGTGCTGATGTATGCACAGGGAGAGTACCTGTTTGCTATGGTGACACTGGTATTACTGGGAAGCGGTATCTATGTTTTTTCTAACCGGAAAGCATATGTTTGGCGCTATACCTATCCTGGGATTGCTGGAATAGGGATATTTATACTGTTTCCGCTTATCTGCACGATTGCTATTGCTTTTACAAATTACAGCAATACCAACCAGTTAACTTTTGAACGTGCTCAAACGGTATTAATGAGTCGCCACTATCAGACAGGGGAACCATTTAATTTCAAACTCTATCCGGTATCTGAACAGTGGGTTTTGGCTTTGAGCGCTCCTGATAGCACCCACTTATTGGTATCTGAGCCTTTTTCTCTTGCGGGAACGGAAGAAATTATTCTGTCTCTTCATGAACAGGAGAAAAAACTTGAAGGCAATGCTGCGACATTGCGTACTATTACTCAATATCGGCAGGCATTGAATCAATTGGTAGTCGTTCTTCCTGATGGCAGTAAACTGAGAATGAGTTCCTTACGTCAGTTCTCTGCTATAAATCCTCTTTATTCCCTTGATGAAGATGGGATTACACTGACCGATAAACAAACTGGTATACGATACCAGCCGAATATGGATACAGGGTTCTACCAATCCATTAATATTGAAGGAGAATGGACTAAGGAAACGTTAAGTCCTGGATTTACGGTTTCTATTGGTTGGAAAAACTTCTTACGGGTGATACAGGATGAAGGTATCCAAAAACCTTTTCTGTCCATTTTTGTCTGGACAATGGTTTTCTCCCTGGCGACAGTGGTATTGACGGTTACCCTGGGGATGGCTCTCGCGTGCATTGTACAGTGGGAAGCGCTTAAGGGACGAGCGATTTACCGTGTACTGCTTATTTTACCTTATGCTGTTCCTTCGTTTATTTCCATTCTGATTTTCAAGGGATTGTTTAACCAGAGTTTTGGTGAAATTAATCTGGTGCTAAATGGGTTGTTTGGTTTTAAACCGGATTGGTTTACAGATCCGACATTGGCTCGAACCATGTTGATTATTGTAAATATGTGGTTGGGTTATCCCTATATGATGATTCTTTGCA
Organism: Xenorhabdus sp. SGI240; assembly: GCF_040081915.1. NCBI lineage: Bacteria > Pseudomonadati > Pseudomonadota > Gammaproteobacteria > Enterobacterales > Morganellaceae > Xenorhabdus > Xenorhabdus sp. SGI240. The sequence continues at coordinate 28,242 of NZ_JBEBMB010000015.1, read as the reverse complement.
TGGGCTTGCTGAAATCTATCCCTGATGATCTTTATGAGGCATCAGCACTTGATGGCGCAGGGCCGTGGCAGAATTTCACCAAAATTACTTTTCCATTATTGATTAAGCCATTAACGCCGTTGATGATTGCCAGTTTTGCTTTTAATTTTAATAACTTTGTCCTGATTCAATTGCTAACCACGGGTAAACCTGATCATATTGGTACATCGACCCCAGCGGGTTATACCGATCTTTTAGTGAATTATACCTACCGTATCGCATTTGAAGGTGGTGGTGGGCAGGATTTTGGTCTGGCCGCAGCAATTGCAACATTGATCTTCTTATTGGTGGGTGCATTAGCCATCATCAATTTGAAAACTGCCCGCATGAAATTTGATTAAGGAGAAAAGAAGATGGCGATGGTACAACCCAAATCGCAACGATGGCGGGTATGGGGAACACATGTATTAATGCTGGCTTTTATTGCCACGATTTTGTTTCCTCTGCTGATGGTCATTGCTATTTCTTTGCGTCCGGGTAATTTTGCTACAGGCAACCTGATTCCAGACACCGTTTCATGGGAACACTGGAAGCTGGCACTTGGTTATAGCGTGGAGTCTGCTGATGGACACGTCATGCTTCCCCCATTTCCGGTCATGCAATGGCTTTGGAATTCTGTAAAGGTTGCCTTGATTACTGCCACTGGCATTGTGGCATTATCAACGACGTGTGCTTATGCATTTGCTCGAATGCGCTTTCGTGGAAAAAGTACCTTACTCAAAGCGATGTTGATTTTTCAAATGTTTCCGGCGGTACTTTCTTTGGTGGCACTATATGCCTTGTTTGATAGATTAGGAGAATATATTCCTTTCCTTGGTCTCAATACCCACGGTGGTGTGATTTTTGCCTATTTGGGCGGAATTGCTCTGCATGTATGGACGATAAAAGGTTATTTCGAAACGATAGATCGTTCTCTGGAAGAAGCGGCTATGTTGGATGGGGCGACATCGTGGCAAATTTTTCGTTTGATACTGTTGCCACTTTCTGTACCTATATTGGCTGTCGTATTTATTTTGTCGTTTATTGGCGTGATTACCGAAGTACCTGTTGCATCTCTATTATTACGTGATGTGGATAATTACACGCTGGCAGTGGGAATGCAGCAATATCTTCACCCACAGAACTATCTCTGGGGGGATTTTGCTGCTGCGGCTGTGCTTTCTGCTATCCCTATCACGGCGGTTTTCTTACTTGCCCAACGTTGGTTAGTCGGTGGGCTAACGTCGGGAGGCGTGAAAGGCTGATCCTCTCCCCCAATCATATTTATCTATATATGATTGGGGCGTTTTCTGGCTACTTGGCTACATATATACCAATCCAACTTCAAGATGCGTGTTATATTTCCCCGCGCAGCGGGGGAAATATAGGGCCTCGCGTCGTCTGGCGGATTGCAACTTGACGTTTATCGAGTATAGCTGTTAGCTCAGTAAGTTGTTAACCCTGTTTTCGGCACTCTCCGATTGTTTGTAACAAGTCATTGATATGAGCATCCACAAACATAGTTTCCAATGTTGCGGTAAGTTTTCGTCGCCAGTTGGGATATTCCTCTGTTGTGCCAGGAATATTAACGGGGCGTTCCATATCCAGCCAATCTTCAGGTTGTAATCCTAATAAGGCACAGGCGCTATGAGCTATATAGCGGTGTATGCTTTGATTTATAACATGTGACATCGGATATTCTGTTTGTTTCAGTGATGCCGTTCCCTGCAACGAGGAGAAGATATCTGTCTTGAGCGATTCTACTGATAAATAGCCGTGACGGTTTAAACTGGTTAATAACGCTTGCTTGCAGCGTTTACGTTCCGAATATAAATCAACAAGAAGAGTTTTATCGGGGTATAAACCGATATCTTCTCCTAAGGTTAAATCTTTATTTTGCCAGAATCCGCGTAAAGTAGGTAAGTCATGGGTAGTAATGGTTGCCATCGCTTGCTCGGGATATTCATCGGGAGAACGGTATTCACCTTGCTCATTGCGTTCGAAATAAAATACCTTATAGGAATAAACACCCCTGTCCCGTAACTTATCGACAATTTCTTCTGGCACAATACCTAAATCTTCGCCTATCACCAGGCAATGATTGCGCTGGCTTTCCAACGCCAATATTGCCAGCAGATCGTCAACCGGATAATGGACATAAACGCCTTTGTCGGCAGTTTCTCCTTGTGGTATCCACCAGAGTCTGAGCAGTGACATCACATGATCGATGCGTAATGCACCGCAATGACGCATATTGCTGCGCAATAATTCAATGAAAGGTTGATAGGCCTGAGTTTTTAATACATGGGGATTCATTGGCGGAAGTCCCCAATTTTGCCCCAATGGTCCCAGAATATCGGGGGGCGCTCCGACGGATGCTTTAGTGCAATAGATGCTTCGGTTACACCAGGTTTCTGAACCCCCTTGTGCAACACCAACGGCAAGATCACGGTAAATACCAATTGGCATGTGATGGGTTTGGCTGGTAGTGAAGCACTCAGCAAGCTGGGTATCAGCTACCCACTGTAGCCAAAGGAAAAACGCTATCTCCTGTGGATATGAATGGCAGAATGCCTTAACCGCGTCATTTTCTGGTTCACGGTATTCTTCCGGCCATACAGGCCAGCCCCAATAGACATTATTTTCCCCATATAACTTATGGTGTAGGGCATCATAAGCAGCTTGATAATAAAGATTTTTGCCTCCTTTGGTCACAAACTGTTGGAAAGCGATCTGTTGGGGATCATCGCCAGAGCGGCGCTTAAATTGCGGATAAGTCAGATGCAATGCAGCCATTTTTAGAGATATTACTGTGGTGTAATCAACCCATTCTGCCTGACGGGCTTGCTGGAGTTTGGATTGTGTTTCCGCTGAATGCCACCACTTTTGTGCTTCGGCGCTACAATTAAAGTCGTCTATCTGATTTACAGCAATATAGATGATATTGAGCCAGTGGCGGGAAGACGGACTGTAAGGGCTGGCGTTTTCAGGCATTGCCGGGTAGATGGCATGAAGAGGGTTCAGGCCAACAAAGGCACCACCACGCAGTGCCAGTTCTTGCAGCATATATTTCAGGTCGCCAAAATCACCAATTCCCCAGTTATTTTCTGATCTCAGGGTATAGAGCTGGACACAAGCCCCCCAAAGTTTTTCTCCACGTGTTATGGCATCGGGTTCGTAACAACGTTTAGGGGCAACAATAAGTTGTGTCGAGTATTGCCAAGCGCCAGTTTCTGGTTTCGCCTCCGATATCAAGTTCAGCGTGTGGTATCCCAGGGGGAGATTGGCAGGCAACGTGAGCTGATGTTGGCAGTAACCCTGAAATATCTGCCCTTGTTCAGTGTGTATCTGCCACTGGTAATTATTTGTATCCTCCAGAGGCAGGATTATTCTTTGTTCCTGAATAACCACCTTAACATTAGGTAAGGGGGAAGCGCGTAAATGAGAAACCGGCCTCCCGACCGGTATATCTGTACTCATGGTTTCCAATATCCGATACCTGATTTCAGCAGGGATCGCCTGAGGTTTCCCATAGGCATTAATATATTCGCTGACAATGCCGGCCTCAGTTGCCAAATCATTGAGGCATTTTTTTTCCATACAAAACCCCTAGTTAGTTTGCCAGATACGTTGTTGATAATCCTGAATAGCGCGGTCAGAACTAAAGTTACCCATTCGGGCGGTATTGAGTACAGTACTGCGTGTCCAGCTTTGGGCATCGCGATATCGAGTGTCAATTTGCTGGTGGGCGTGGCAATAAGAGGCAAAATCAGCCAGCACTAAATAAGGGTCACCGCCGTCAGTCAGGCTATGTAACATAAGATTAAATGCGTGCGCATCTCCATGGCTGAACTCACCCTTGGCGAGAGAGTCAAGGATAGCTTTTAGATGGTGATCCTGCTGAAGGATATCTTGCGGATTGTATCCGCTGTTCAGTAAGGCCTTAGCTTCTTCCACGGTCTTGCCGAAAATAAAGATATTGTCATTTCCGACGTGTTCGGCGATTTCGACATTCGCACCATCCAGTGTTCCAATAGTGAGTGCGCCATTTAAGGCTAACTTCATATTGCCTGTACCGGAGGCTTCTTTGCCTGCGGTAGAGATTTGCTCTGATACATCAGCCGCTGGGATCATCAGTTCCGCAGCGGAAACATTGTAATCGGGGATAAAAGCAATTTTGATGCGATCACGGACGATTGGATCATGATTGATCTTTTCAGCGGCATGATTGATGGCCGAGATGATGTTTTTAGCCAGATAGTAGCCGGGAGCTGCTTTGGCACCGAACAGGAAAACACGAGGATGAATATCTAAGGCCGGATTTTCCTGAATCTGCCGATAAAGTGACAAGATATGGAGCAGGTTCAGGTGTTGACGTTTGTATTCATGCAGACGTTTTATCTGAATATCGAAAATGGCATTAGGATCAATTTTCAGCCCCATGACCTTATTGACATAGTTAGACAGGCGAATTTTGTTATCTTGTTTAACCGCGCGATAAGTTTCGCGGAAAGCTGAATCATCGGCATAAGATTCGATTTGTTCTAAGGCCGCCAGATCATTTACCCAATCATGGCCTAATGTTTGGTCAATTAATGAAGAGAGTGCAGGGTTACACTGTTTTAACCAACGACGAGGAGTTACACCATTAGTCACATTGTGGAATTTAGTTGACCACAGTTGATGATACTCAGGGAACAGATCTGTCACGATCAAGGATGAATGCAGGGCTGCAACTCCGTTGACGGCAAAGCAGGCGACAACACACAGATTAGCCATTCTGACTTGATTGTCATGGATAACTGCCAATTTTTCCCAGATTTGTCGGTTATCAGGCCAAACTTGTTCCACGGTTGTCTTAAAGCGTCGGTTGATTTCCTGGATGATGCGATGATGGCGTGGCAGAAGTGCACTCATCAATTGTTCATCCCAACGTTCCAGGCCCTCTGGCAGCAAAGTATGGTTGGTATAGGCGAAAGTTTTTCCTGTGATGTCCCATGCGGTTTCCCAACTTAACTGGTATTCATCAAGCAGAAGACGCATCATTTCAGGGATTGCGATAGTGGGGTGGGTATCATTAAGCTGGATAACTTCGTATTGTGCTAGCTCTTCTATTTTTCGCCCTGCCTGCTGATGGCGGCGCAGAATATCTGCCACGGCACAAGCACACTGGAAATATTGTTGCATCAGGCGCAGTCGTTTACCTGCCTGATGATTATCATTCGGGTAGAGAACTTTGGTCAGGCTGGCGGCTTCAATGCCTTGTTGTTCGGCATACAGGAACTGTCCGTCATTGAAAAGTGACAGATCAAAGGGGGTATCGTAGGTTGCCTGCCACAAACGAAGTGGTTGGGTTACCCCATTGTTATACCCAATTACGGGTAAATCCCAGGCTTCACCAATCAGGCTAAATGCGGGAACCCAGGTTTCATGACCATCGGCCGTTGTCACGATTTCGCCACCAAAACTGACGCTGACTTTTAATTGCGTGTTATGGCGAAACCATGGGTAGGACTCGCGTTCCCAATTATCAGGTGTTTCAATTTGTTGCCCATTTTCAAAGGATTGGCGGAAAAGACCATATTGATAATTGAGACCATACCCCGTAGCAGGTTGATTGAGCGTAGCCATTGAGTCGAGAAAACAGGCTGCTAGCCTTCCTAACCCACCATTGCCCAATGCGGGATCGGTTTCTTCTTCCAGCACGTCACTCAAAATGATGCCATTTTCTGCCAGATAAGACTGAATATCTTTATACCAACCAAGATTCAATAAATTGTTGGCTGTCAGTCGGCCTATCAGAAATTCCATCGAGATATAGTTCACGTGGCGTTGATTGTCAGAGGATGGATTGGCACGGTTTTGCTGATGGGATAGGGGGAGTAATTCTGATACGGCTGCGCTAATGGCCTGCCACCACTGATGTGGCGTCATTTCCTGAGCTGCGTTGAGACCGAAATATTGCCACTGGCGTGTGAGTGCGGCCTGAAATAAAGCGTTATCGAGTTTCGGGTTTTTATCTAATGTGGGTTCTTGATTTAATGTCGATGATTTTAATGTGGATAGTTGCATGGCGTTGCATCCTGTCACTGACTGAGGAAAGTTTAGATAATTATTTACAGGGATATGCTGAAGGTTAGTGGCTTGGGAAACATCATCCCGTGAAAATATTCGCAGGGAGGAGCGCAAGGGCGTAGCTATTTCTTTCGAGCTTTTTCGTAATTTCATAGAAAAATAGAAAGGTTGCACCCAAAGAATGTGACAAGGTGCAATTTAACACAATGAAATTAATCAACTTGTTTGCAAAAGATGGGCGTTTCTCTACATTTGTTGGTCGTAAAGGAATGTTAATGTGTAAGTGACTTAATCGTGTCAAACAGAATTCAGGTATCAGTTTTATTCGTTGCTTTTATTCGTTGCTTTTATTCATTGCGTGTGAGGGGAGAAATTTAATGCTTATCCCATCGAAACTCAGTCGCCCCCTTCGACTCAATAATATGGTTATGCGGGAGCGTCTGTTGGAAAAGTTCAATGAAATTCAGGATTATCGACTGGTATTGATAACCAGTCCCGCCGGGTATGGCAAAACGACCTTGATGTCACAATGGGCTGCCGGACAGGATCATCTAGGGTGGTATTCTCTTGATGATAGTGACAACCAGCCAGAACGTTTCGCTAGCTATCTGATTGCGGCCATTCAGCAGGCAACGCAGGGACACTGTGTGAAAAGTGAGATACTGGCCCAGAAACATCAATATGCCAGCTTATCTACACTGTTTGCGCAGTTATTTATTGAGCTTAACGAATGGCAGCAACCGATTTTTTTGGTGATTGATGATTATCATCTGATCGTGAATGGGATTATTCATGAAGCAATGCGCTTTTTTCTCCGCCACCAACCCGAAAATTTAACATTAGTGGTGCTATCACGCCATTTGCCCTCGTTGGGAATTGCCAACTTACGCGTGCGTGAACAGTTATTGGAGGTTGATAGTCAGCAGTTGGCTTTTGATTATCAGGAAACACAACAATTTTTTGCCAAGCGGTTAGCCAGTCCATTGGCGCCTGAACACTGCGAACAGTTATGTAATGACGTAGCTGGGTGGGCAACGGCCTTGCAACTGATTGCCCTTTCTGCCCGTCAATCCGGTAATACGACGGAAAGTTCAGCAAAGCGCCTTGCGGGAATTAATGCCAGCCATCTTGCTGATTACCTTGTAGATGAAGTTTTAAACCGAGTGGATCAGAAGACGCGGAATTTCTTGTTGCATAGTTCTATCCTGCGCTCCATGAATGATGGGCTGATAACCTGCCTGACGGGAGAAGAAAACGGTCAGCAACGTCTGGAAGACATTGAGCGGCAGGGGTTGTTTATTCAGCGAATGGATGATTCTGGTGAGTGGTTCTGCTTTCACCCTTTGTTTGCTTCATTTCTTCGCCAACGTTGCCAATGGGAAATGGCGGCAAAATTGCCCGAATTACATCGAGCCGCCGTGCAAGGATGGCTGATGCAGGGATATCCCGGGGAGGCTATTCATCACGCCCTGGCAGCGGGAGATACTATTTTGTTACGGGATATTTTGTTGCAACATGCCTGGGAGTTATTTAACCACAGTAAACTTTCCCTGTTGGGAGAGTGTATGAATGCACTGCCGTATGAACAGCTGCTGGAAAGTCCTCGCCTGGTACTGTTGCAAGCGTGGCTGGCACAAAGCCAGCATCGCTACTATGAGGTCAATGCATTATTGAATCAGGCAGAGCAATCACTAAAGCAGAAGCAAATCGCCATCGAACCGGAATTGTTGGCAGAGTTTGATGCTCTGAGAGCCCAAGTGGCGATGAATGATGGACGGCCCACCGATGCTGAGGCGTTGGCCGAAAAGGCGTTGGCGAACTTACTGCCAAATAATCAATATGGTCGTATTGTAGCGATGTCAGTAAAAGGGGAAGTATTGCATTGCAATGGTCAGTTGGTCAGTGCATTGACATTAATGAAGCAGACGGAGCAGCTTGCCCGCCTTTGTCATGTTTATCACTATGCTTTATGGGCGTTATTGCAACAAAGTGAAATTTTACTGGCACAAGGTTATTTGCAGGCGGCTTATGATACCCAGTCCCATGCTTTTGATTTAATCCGTGAGCAGCATCTGGAACAGTTGCCGATGCATGAGTTTTTGCTGAGGATACGTTCACAACTTTTGTGGTGTTGGGCCCGTATTGATGACTCAGAAGAGGCGGCGCGTCAAGGGTTGGAAGTGTTGGACAATTACCAGCCACAGCAGCAATTACAATGTCTTACCCAACTGGCGAAATGTTCTTTGGTCCGGGGTGATATTGATAACGCTCGCCGTTACTTGACCCGTTGTGAAAATTTACTGAGTAATGGGCAGTATCACCGCGATTGGCGAACGAACACTGACGAGTTGCGTGTCATTATTTGGCAGACTTTAGAAGATAGTGATTCCTTGACTCAATGGTTGGTACAGGCAGAGCAACCAGAGAGCTTTTGTAACCATTTCAATCAAAATCAATGGCGCAATATTGCACGGGCTAAAATCTTACTGGATCAGCATGAGGAAGCTGAATCTATTCTGGTGAAACTGAATGAATATGCCAGAAAATTGGCATTGGTCAGCGATTTGAATCGTAATCTTCTGTTGTGTAATTTGCTTTATTGGCAGCTTGGACGTAAGGCTGAGGCTCAGGATGTTTTGATGGAAGCGTTGAATTTGGCTAACTGCACAGGGTTCATCAGCCATTTTGTTATTGAAGGTGAGTTGATGGCTTTGCAATTGCGCCAGCTTATCCAACTGAATATCTTGCCTGAAATGGAACAGCATAGAGCCCAGCGTATTCTCCGGGAAATCAATCGACAGCACCGGCATAAATTTGCCCATTTTGACGAAACGTTTGTAGAACAACTACTCACTCATCCTGACGTGCCTGAGCTTATCCGTAATAGTCCACTCACTCAGCGTGAATGGCAGGTGCTGGGGTTAATTTATTCTGGTTACAGTAACGATCAAATTGCGACAGAACTGGATGTGGCAGCGACCACGATAAAAACGCATATACGTAATTTATACCAAAAAATGGGAATTGCTCATCGACAAGAGGCCATTCAACAGGCCCGGAAATTAATGCGAATGATGGGATTGGGGGTTTAAATTGCTAATTTCTAAACGTGATTTTTTCTGTATTTAATACATTTAATAAGTATTAATAAATAACTGCATGATTTTAAAAATTTAAATTAAATTTTAATTTTGCATAATGTTTTTTATGGCATTTATGTGATCGAAATAAAATTTCAATGAGCATAATCTAGTCTCATCACAGTCGGTATTTTTTGTTGTTAAACTTAACTTGTTGTTTAATATAACTAATAGTGGTGAGTCATTATGGAAAATAGAAATCATCTTGAAAGCATGCTTTCTCGTTTTATTGGTCATGGCCCTTATTTGATCATTGATGGTGAAACATATATTGATGCGGCATCGGGAACTTTTAATTTGCCGCTCGGCTATACGAATGATCGGATTACAGAAAAACTCAAACAACAGATTGATAGATGTACACATTTGAGTTCGGCTTATACCCGTGAAATGTCACAATATATTTTGGGTAAATTAATTAAATATACACCTGAAGGAGTCGATCGCATCTGGTTGCGAGATGTTTCTGGATCGGGTGCGGTTGAATGTGCTATCCGCATAGCGCAAAAATCAACGGGACGCTCAGGCGTTATTTCACTCTTTCTTGCCCATCATGGACAATCTCTTGCAACCGCACAAATTTCTGGCAATGCATTCAGGATTAAAGACTTCCATATCAATATTGATGGTTCAATAAAAATTCCTACGCCAGCCAGTGTCTTGGCAGGGCAGTCACAGCCGAGTGAAGAACAATTTGTCGATTTAGAACAATTTATTCAATTAGGCTCTAATGACAATATTGCCTGTCTGATTATTGAACCGATTCAGGGGAATGGCGGCAATATGGTTTTCCCTGTGGCTTTCTACCGGAAACTCAGAGAAATCTGTCGCCAGCATGGCATCATCATTATCGCGGATGAAGTACAAACAGGTTTTGGTCGCACAGGTACGTTCTTCGCATCGACGGGTTATGCCAAAGAGCTGGAGCCAGATATCATCGTTTTCGCCAAAGGAGCGGGGGGTATCGGTATTCCAACGGGGGGGGTGTTGATGCATCATTCACTGGATATCCTGGAATCATTCGAACATTCCAGTACGTCTGGCGCTAATCCGCTCTCTTTGGTCGCCCTCAACGAAATTATCGATATTATTGAAGATGATCACGTTTTAGAAAATGTGCAACAAAATGAAGCCTATCTGCGTGATGGTTTGTTGAAATTACAGGAGCGGTATCCAGAGATCACAGGAGTGAGAGGGGTGGGGTATATGTATGGCTTTGACACACCAAACCCAGATTTTGCCGCGCAGGTGATCGCGACGGCTAACCGCCATCATTTGATCTTGCGTGGTTCCCGTTATGGTAAAGGCAGGGCAATCAAAGTGCGTCCTCCACTGATTTGCACACAGGAACATTTGGCAGAAATTCTCCATAAACTGGATCTGACTTTCTCAGAATTAACGACCAGCGCACAAGTACGTACGGAGGCTGTATCATGTTAGCACTTAAATATCATCAAACTTGGGATGTTGAAATCCAGCAAGTTGAACCTTTGTCTTGTATTGAACCCGATGATGTTGTTGTTGACATTGCAGTGTGTGGTATTTGTGGCACGGATGTGGGAATTATCACGGGTGCTTATCCTGTTGCTATTCCGGGAACCACTTTGGGGCATGAAACCGCTGGCGTGGTATCCCAAATTGGCAGCGGTGTTACTCAATTTCAGGTGGGGGATCGTGTTGTCGTCAACCCGACTTACTTTTGTGGGCATTGCCGGATGTGTCAGACAGGCAGCCCTAACCATTGTGAGAGAAAACTGGGAACAGAAGCTGGAGTTTCCTATGATGGCGCTTTCGCAGGGCAATATTTGGCAAAAGAAAATTTGCTTATCAAGCTGGATGATCATGTCAGTATGGAGGAGGCTTCATTGACTGAACCACTAAGCTGCACAATAACCGGCGTGGATAAGCTTGGGATTACTCACACGAATATTCGTGCGGCAGTGGCAGGTGCTGGCCCGATGGGGATGCTGTACATTTGGACGCTGCATGAGCGGGGCGTAAAAGCCTTTATGGTCGAAAAGAATGAGAACCGAACTCAGTTTGCAATAAATAATTTGCCACCGGAATGCCAGTTGTATTCTGACTTTAATGAAGCATTAATACAGGAATATGGTGATACGTCAGCCCTGATTGATTTATGTGTGGATACAACGGGGCAGTTGACTGAATATATTTTTGATCATCTGGCACCGGGTGGAAAATTATTAAATGTTGCCCTGAAAGATAAACAGGCCAATTTGGACATTATGAAAATTGCAGATAAAAGTCTTTCAGTCATAGGCTCCATTGATTCGCTGAATAATAGTTTTGAACGTGCCTATACTATGATCCGTGACGGCGCAATCCCTGTTAAGCGTTTTATCAGCCAGATTTTTGATTTCAAAGATTACCAACAGGCTTTTCTTACTGTCGGTTGTGATATTGCATCGAAAACGCAAGTTCCTCTCAATACACCAAACTGTAAGGTATTAATTCGTATTTCTGACCTAAAATAAGTGAATATTTTGAAGGACGACGGCGATGAATAGATGTAATGTCATTTTTGATATCGACGGTGTTATTGTCGATAGTGAACAACTGCATTTTGACGTATTGCTTGATGTATTAGGTAATGAATCAGGTAACGTATTGGAAGAACAGACACATATTCAATTAAGTGATATCCAACCTCAGCAATTGATTGGGCTAAGTCTGGCGGAAACCTTAAATAAGGTTGGTCTTCCGCCATCAATGCAACAAGACATTACCGAAAAAATCATTTTGCATTATCAAGAAAAATTGTCTGCGCATTATTTGCGACCGGGGATCACTGATTTGATTGCGGCTTTGCAACAAAATGGTACTAACTTTGGGTTTGTTTCCACTGCGCCGCGCAATGTGTGTCTGGCCAATCTTAGTTTGTTGGATCTCCATGAACCACCTGCTTTGATTTCTGGCGATGATGTGGAAAGAACTAAACCCTTCCCTGATCCTTATTTGGCTATGCTGAAATTGAAAAAGATGGATGTTCAGCAAACGTTGGTCATTGAAGATACCGATTTGGGGATTGCGGCGGCAAAGCAGGCGGGTATTGCGTGGATATATGCCTGGCCTCATGCATTGTCGGTAGCAGAGCAGTATGAGCAGGCTTCCCGTGTTATTGAGAAGCTAACGGATATTCCCCAGTTTTCAGGAATAAATATAAAGTGATCTTTTATTGAAGACCAATAATTGACGCCTTCTGCCAGTTCTGGCGGAAGGCGTTGTTTAAAAGATATGGTTTAAAAGATATGGTTTTTTGAAGGATATTGATTGGAGGATTCAAATTGTCTGAGGAATATACAGTTTCTTCAATAAAGCAGCCTGTTATAGCAACGCGCGTTTCATTTTTTATTGCGGGATTCAGTATTGCCAGTTGGGCACCGCTGATCCCATTGGTAAAGGAACGGTTTGGGCTGGATGATGGTTCAATGGGGCTTCTGATACTGGTGTTTGGTATCGGTTCTTTTATTATGATGCCAATAGCGGGAATGTTGGCAACTCGCTTTGGCTGCCGGAAGATTTTTACCTTTTTCGCATTATTGGCTATTTTAATATTGCCGGGGCTAAGTGTGCTCTCTACCCCATTGACACTGGCTTGCGCTTTGTTTGTATTTGGTATGGGAATTGGGGCGACAGATGTGGTGATCAATATCCATGCGGTTAATATTGAGAAAAGAGTCCACCAACCAATTATGTCGGGCTTTCATGCATTGTTCAGCCTGGGGGGAATTGCGGGAGCGGGTACGGTCAGCTTATTGTTGTTTTTGGGGATCTCGCCATTTCAGGCCACAATTGTCGTAGTGGCACTTGTTATTCTGCTATTGTTGCCAACGTGGAATGGTATGCTGGATAACGCCGAAACGGAAGAAACGCCATTTTTTGCCTTACCTCGCGGCATTGTTATCTTGATTGGTTCGCTTTGTTTTGTGGTTTACTTGATGGAAGGCTCCATGTTGGATTGGAGCGGGATCTTATTAAGTAGTGTGCACAACATGAATAGTCATCAGGCGGGTTTTGGCTATACGCTGTTTGCCATTACCATGACTGCGGGGCGATTTTTGGGTGACAAGATCATTGCGGCATGTGGATATCGACGCGTATTTTTAGGTAGTGCGATTTTGGCGTCGTCAGGGTTTGTGCTGATCTATCTGGCAACCAGCCCAATTCAGTTGGGCATTTCTTTCCTGATGATAGGCGCGGGATTATCCAATCTGGCGCCGATGTTTTTCACCGCTTCAGGTCAGCAGAAAGTGATGCCTGATGCGTTAGCAGTTTCTGCCGTTTCTACGATGGGATATTCAGGGATTTTGCTTGGGCCGGCAATTATTGGTGGTTTGGCTCATCTGGTAACATTACATGGTGCTTTTGCTTGTATAGCTGTGCTTTCCCTTTCATTGTTAGCGGGATATGGTTTGGTTAATCCCACCAGGAAATAACAGGGTAAATATTGATGAATTTGCAGCAATGCTATTGGTTGAATGAACCTGCTTTATGGCGGTGTCAGGATAATGAGCTTCATGTCACGACAGACAATAAAACCGATTTCTGGCGTGATACATGGTATGGTTTTCAGCGTCATAGTGGTCATGTATTTGGTGGCTATATTGATGATTTTAAACTTGAAGAAGGTTTTACCTTCCAGTTTTGTATCGAAGGCCAGTTTGAACAATTATATGATCAGGCTGGTGTGATGTTATTGGTGGATGAGCAACATTGGCTAAAAGCGGGCGTTGAACATTCTGATGGGCAGGCAACCATCGGCAGTGTATTGACAAATGGATGTTCTGACTGGGCCATGGGGATTTTTCCCGGTACTCCGGAGAAATTCTGGTTACGGCTGACTTACCATGATGGGGCTATCCGGTTGCAGTATTCCACGGATGGCGTGATATGGCCGTTACTGCGATTGTCTCCTTTTACCGTTGGCAATCAGCGGATTTTTGTCGGGGCGATGTGCTGCTCACCAGAACGTGAAGGCTTACAGGTGAGGTTTTCAAACTTTAGTCTCACGTCATCGTTGAAAAAGCACCTGCATGATTTAAGTTAGCTCTCTACTAATCATAACCATTAATGTGCATGTTCCTGCACATTAATGGTTCTTTTACTTATTATGATTCTATTTTTGCGCATTATAAGAAGGTATGCCGCGATTGCAGCATACCCAAATAAAAACTGTCTACTAAAAATTATCGACCTAAGTAATTGTCCCAATCTTTCCAGACGGGCTGTAAACCCGATTTAATCAACGCTTCGGCGACCTGAAAAACAGAACGATTGTCGTGGGGAGCGAATTGTTCCAATTCGTGGTGTCCATCGGCATAACCGCCCGGCTGGGTTTTTGAACCTGCACTGATATTGTTGATCGCAAGAGGAACAACGTGATCACGAAAAAAGGGTGATTCACGGGTAGACAGGGAAAGCTCTACATCGGGTGCCAGCAGGCGGAAAGCGCAAATCAGTTGCACCAGTTCGGCTTCATTCATTAAAGAAGCGGGTTCTATACCGCCTGCGCAGGGACGTAGTCGAGGAAAAGAGAGGGAATAACGGCTTTTCCAGAACCGTTTTTGCAGGAAGAAGAGGTGTTCAGCCACCATATAACAATCTGTCCGCCAATTGTGGGATAGCCCAATCAAAGCGCCTAGCCCAATCTTGTCTATGCCCGCTCGACCAAGGCGTTCCGGTGTTTCCAGTCGCCAGTGGAAATCCTGCTTTTTGCCTTTCAGATGATGCAGTTGATAGCTGGGCTGATGGTAAGTTTCCTGATAGACCATCACGCCATCCAATCCCAATGTTTTCAGTTCAGCATATTCCTCTTGCGCCAGTGGCTGAACTTCCATTGAGACAGAGCTGAAATGGCGGCGGATCAGGGGAAGATAGCGACGAAAATAAGCCATGCCAACTTTGTTTTGGTGTTCCCCGGTCACCAGCAGAATATGCTCAAATCCCCGTTTTTTCAGCGCAAGACATTCTGCCTCAATCTCCTGTTCATTGAGTGTCTTGCGCTTAATGTGATTGCTCATGGAAAAACCACAATAAGTGCAGTCGTTGGCACACAGATTGGAAAGATAGAGTGGGATAAAAAATCCCACGGTATGACCAAAACGTTGGCGAGTCAGTTGTTGTGCGCGTTGGGCGAGCGGTTCAAGATAAGGCAGTGCCGCAGGGGAGAGCAGGGCCATAAAGTCATCCAACGTCAAGCGAGTACTGTTTAGTGCCTGTTCAATGTCCCGCGATGTTTTACTGTTGATGCGTAGGGTGATGTCATCCCAATCCAGTTGTTGCCAGCGTTGGCTGAATGTTCGGTTTGTCATAATACCCCCAGAAAATCGGTCAGTGGGCTGGAGGCCTCAGCATAAGATTTCTGGCTTGCTACGCCTGCCTGATGTGAAAGTTCGCCAGCTTCAATGGCCGTTTTGAATGCCTGCGCCATTTTAACGGGATGGCGGGCAACCGCGATGGCGGTATTCACCAGCACAGCATCCGCCCCCATTTCGATAGCGGCCAGCGCATGGCTCGGTGCGCCGATCCCGGCATCCACCACCACGGGTACGTTAGCCTGTTCGATGATGATTTGTAGAAAATCGCGGGTCAGTAACCCCTTATTTGAACCGATAGGGGCACCCAATGGCATAACAGCAGCACAGCCGACTTCTTCCAGGCGGCGGCACAGGACAGGATCCGCGCCACAATAGGGTAGAACGATAAATCCTTCTTTGACCAGCTGTTCCGCTCCTTTTAAGGTTTCAACCGGATCGGGCAGCAGGTATTTTACATCGGGGTGGATCTCCAATTTAATCCAGTGAGTTCCCAACGCTTCCCGTGCGAGTCGAGCGGCGAAGATCGCTTCCTCCGCAGTTTTAGCGCCAGAAGTATTGGGTAGCAGTCTGACACCTAACTGTTGCAGTGGGGCAAGAATGCCATCGTCATTATTGCCGTGGAGATCGATGCGTTTCATTGCCATGGTGACCAATTGGCTGCCAGAAGCACGGATCGCGTCGATCATTAATTTTGCATTGGCAAATTTACCTGTTCCGGTAAATAGGCGGGACTGGAAGGTCGCATCTGCAATTTTTAACATAAAATTAACCTCCGACAATATCAGCCACCCGCAATGGCCTGAAACAGCAAGATAGCGTCCCCGTCATTAATCTGATGGGTTTGCCATTCTGAACGCGGAATAATGGTTTGATTGATAGCCAGAGCAGTACCTGATTGCGGGCGTTCTATCGGTTCCAGCAATTGATGTTCCAGAAATTGTTGCACTGTCATGGGGGCACTCAGTGTCATGGGTTGATCGTTGACGATAATGTTCATGCGACCTCTTTTCCTAACCGCTTTTTATCGGTTTGTCTGGTAGCACCACAAATTGGGCACTGTGATGAACGAGTAAGCTGTAATGTGCTCCAGCTTTGCTGCTTGCCATCAAACAGCCGGAGTTTTCCGTTTAAGGGAGAAGAAAGACCTGTCAGCATTTTTATGGCTTCCAATGATTGCAAGGTGCCGATGATCCCAACGATAGGACCTAAGATACCGGCTGTCCGACAATTTCGGTGAGGTTCTTCTTGATTAGGATAGAGGCAGGCATAGCAACCGTGCTGGTAGGGAGGAGTCAATACCATTAATTGTCCACTAAAACCGACGGCACTGCCGCTGATAAGTGGTTTGTTTTCTGCAATACAGGCGGCATTGATGGCATGGCGAGTTGCCATATTGTCGCAGCAATCCAAGACCAAATCGACTTGGCTGACAGCATTAACCAAAGATTTGCGATCTTGCCGTTCAGTGAGTGCAGTGATATGGATTTGTGGGTTTAGTTCAGCCAGTTGTTTTGCGGCTAATTGGGCTTTGTTGGCAGGAATATCTGCGCTGCGATAGATAATTTGGCGTTGCAGGTTTGAGATATGCAACGTGTCATCATCTGCCAGATAAAGGTTTCCTACCCCTGCTGCCGCGAGATAGAGCGCAGCCGGCGATCCTAATCCCCCCAAACCGACAACCAGCACCTTGCTGGCTTTTAATTTCTCTTGTCCTCCGGGACCAATGTCTTCCAGCAGTAATTGGCGGCTGTAACGCATAAATTCTTGATCGTTTAACATAAAAGCCCCCGATCTTGATACTCAACCAGATGAAGCAATCTGGCTGTTGTCTGTCGCCAATCTTTCGCTTTTGTAATCGCACTGACCAGTGCCACGCCACCGACTCCCGTTGCCACCACCTCCGGCACCCTCTCCAGTGAAATACCGCCAATGGCGACGGTAGGATATTCTGGGGTGATCTCCACTTGATGTTTGAGTGCTTCAAGGCCCTGTGGTGATGAGGGCATCTCTTTCGTGGTAGTGGGAAAAATATGCCCTAGTGCAATATAAGAGGGGCGCAGGGATTTTGCCCGCGCCAGTTCTTGTTGATCGTGGGTAGAAATGCCCAGACGCAATCCGGCTTGCTGGATGGCATGGAGATCCGCGATGTCGAGATCTTCCTGTCCTAAATGAACGCCATAGGCCTGATGTTTAATTGCCAGACGCCAATAATCATTAATGAATAATCGTGCATTATATTGGTGACCGAGCGCAATGGCGGACTGAATATCTTTCTCTACCTGTTCTTCCGGCTGGTCTTTGATGCGCAATTGCAGGGTTTTGACGCCGGCTTCCAGTAAACGCTCAATCCACGTCAGGGAATCCACCACCGGATAAAGCCCCAATCGGTGCATTGTTGGGGCAAAGGGGGCTTGTGGAAGCGTTGAGGTATCAGGCTGATTTTTCATGCGTCACCTCCTCAGCACTGTGATAGAGTTCGCTGCCACGGGAACGGAAGGCTTCTGACATCTGTTCCATACCCGCTTCCTGTTCCAGTTTTGCTGCATAATCGCGCACATCCTGGGTGATTTTCATTGAGCAGAATTTTGGCCCACACATGGAACAGAAGTGGGCAACTTTGCCGGATTCCTGCGGTAAGGTTTCATCGTGGTAGGCGCGGGCGGTGTCAGGATCAAGTGCCAGATTGAATTGATCTTCCCAGCGGAATTCAAACCGCGCCTTTGACATCGCATTGTCACGGATTTGTGCTCCCGGATGGCCTTTGGCGAGATCTGCCGCATGGGCTGCGATTTTGTAAGTAATCAGGCCTTGTTTGACATCCTCTTTATTGGGCAGCCCGAGGTGTTCTTTGGGCGTGACATAACACAGCATGGCACAGCCAAACCAGCCAATCATGGCAGCGCCGATGCCAGAGGTGAAATGGTCATAACCTGGGGCGATATCGGTCGTCAATGGTCCCAGGGTATAAAATGGGGCCTCGTGGCAGTGTTCGAGTTCTTCCGTCATATTACGGCGGATCAGTTGCATTGGGATATGCCCGGGTCCTTCAATCATGACTTGAACATCGTACTCCCATGCGATCCTAGTCAGCTCGCCAAGAGTATACAATTCTGCGAATTGGGCTTCGTCATTGGCATCCTGAATTGAGCCAGGACGCAACCCATCCCCCAAAGAGAGGGAGACGTCATAGGCCGCACAAATTTCACAGATTTCGCGGAAGTGGGTGTAGAGGAAATTTTCTTGGTGATGGGAAAGGCACCACTTCGCCATAATTGAGCCGCCACGGGAAACAATACCGGTCAGGCGTTTGGCGGTCATCGGGACATAACGTAGCAGCACACCAGCATGAATAGTGAAATAATCCACGCCTTGTTCGGCCTGTTCCAGCAAGGTATCGCGGAACATTTCCCATGTCAGGTTTTCTGCGATGCCGTTGACCTTTTCCAGTGCCTGATAAATCGGCACAGTACCAATGGGAACCGGGCTATTGCGTAGTATCCATTCGCGGGTTTCGTGGATGTAGCGTCCGGTGGAGAGATCCATCACGGTATCTGCGCCCCAGCGGGTAGACCAGATCAGTTTTTCCACCTCTTCTTCAATAGAGGATGTGACGGAGGAGTTACCGATATTGGCATTCACTTTCACCAGGAAATTGCGACCAATAATCATCGGTTCAGATTCAGGATGATTAATGTTGGCGGGAATAATCGCACGGCCGGCAGCAACTTCCTGACGGACAAATTCGGCTGTGATGTTTTCCGGTAAGTTGGCACCGAAACTTTGCCCTGCATGTTGCTGGCGCAAGACTTCACTGCGAATGCGCTCGCGCCCCATATTTTCACGCAAGGCGATAAATTCCATTTCTGGTGTGATGATCCCCTGGCGTGCATAGTGCAATTGGGTGACACACTTACCCTGCCTGGATTTCAGTGGATGTGGACGATGGTGAAAGCGCAGGTGATCCAATCCGGCATCAGCAAGGCGTTGTTGGGTAAAATCAGAACTGAGGGCTGAAACAGGTTCGGTATCATTGCGTTCATCAATCCACGGCTGGCGGATCTTAGGTAAACCCTTCCTTACATCCAGTATGGCAGCAGGATCGCCATAAGAGCCGGAAGTGTCATAAACCGGGACAGGTTCGTTTGCCTCAAATTGGGGATTTTCTTTCGTGCCCCCAATGAATGTGGGAGAAAGTTGGATTTCACGCATAGGAACCTGAATATCTTGGCGTGAGCCTTCAAGGTAAATGCGCTTTGAATTGGGAAATGTGACCCCTTGAACGGAATGGATAAATGCTTGTGCCGCATCTCTTTGAACCTTACGTGGCCTCGCTGGATGGGCTTTAGGCGAGATATCAGCCGTTGGAATAACCGTATTCGAAATAACGATATTGTTGGACTTAGACATAGCAAATTCCTGACTGTGTTATCGCCTGTCTCATTGTTGATCAGGCTTAAGTTGAGAAAATTGCTTGTCTGGAGCTCGCAGGGAGTAATGGTTGGGGCTGATTGGTATTTGTACATGATTGCATAAATGTACAAAATACTGGCAGCGTAGTGATTACTCTTGTTCCCTTCGCGGGTATTAGCCCGATCAGGTTCTGCGGATCCCGAATTAACGGTCTCAGCCTGTGTCCATCGTGATATACGTTGAACGCTAGGCACTCCGACAAGAAAAAACCCCCCAAAGTATAAAGGGGATTGTGAAAACTACAACCCCGTTTTTGGGCGTATTTGTTTTGACATTACTGTGACTCCTATTTAAGAAGAGTATTCACCAGTGCGGTTACTATAACGAGATTGAAGACGTCATAAATCACATAACCCATGATGGAACAGATTATGCAACAAAAACTGACAGGTAGAGAACAAGGCTGGTGGATTGTCAGTCTTGAGAATCGGGTTTGGCTACCACAAGGAGAGTTACCTTTAGGTACGGCCGGTCAATGGTCATTGCAAGGCCATATGGCAAAACCCATCGGTGAGTGGTTGGGGGAGACGGTCTGGTTGGTTCGTCAAAAAATGGCTTCAGATATGTCCTCTCCCCGTTTAATTGCTGATCGGGATGCTAAGTTATTTCAGTTGGTTGGGCGTGGTGTTCAATTGGCTGAGTTTTATCGTTCACATCACTATTGTGGTTACTGTGGTCATGAGATGCAGCATAGCCAGCGTGAATGGGCTTGTTTGTGCCACCACTGCCAGGAACATTATTATCCACAAATTGCACCCAGCATTATTGTCGGTATTCGCCGTGATGACCATATCTTGCTGGCACAACACCAGCGTCACCGCAATGGGGTCCATACCGTGCTGGCCGGTTTTGTTGAAGTGGGGGAAACGCTGGAGGAGACTGTGCATCGTGAAGTGATGGAAGAGAGCGGAATTACGATCCGTAATTTGCGTTATGTCGCCTCCCAGCCATGGCCTTTCCCGAATTCATTGATGGTAGGCTTTCTGGCCGATTATGAGAGCGGTGAAATCAATATTGACCCCGCTGAACTTATCAGTGCAGATTGGCACCGTTATGATAATCTTCCCTTGATTCCTCCTCCTGATACGATTGCTCGCCGTTTAATTGAAGATACGGTGGCGTTATGCCGTCATCAGTAATCATCACGTTATGGGAGGTTATGCCAGAAGTTCAATTTCAGGCATGTTAAACTGCGCCAGTTTTTTCGTGTGTTTGTCGTGCATAAATTAATCAAGGGAGCTTGTCATGAATGAGTTGAAAAACGACCGCTATCTGCGTGCCTTATTGCGTCAGCCCGTCGATATCACCCCGGTATGGATGATGCGTCAGGCCGGTCGATATTTACCTGAATATAAAGCTACGCGTCAGGCGGCGGGAGATTTCATCTCGTTATGTAAAAACACCGAATTGGCTTGTGAAGTGACTCTCCAGCCCTTACGCCGCTTTCCGCTGGATGCCGCTATCCTGTTTTCTGATATTTTGACTATTCCTGATGCGATGGGATTAGGGCTGTATTTTGAAACGGGAGAAGGGCCACGTTTTCATTCTCCGATTCAGAATCATGCTGATGTAGAAAAATTGCCTGTGCCTGATCCCGAACTGGAGTTAGGCTATGTTATGGATGCCGTGCGGGCTATTCGTAAGGCATTGGCAGGGCAAGTGCCTTTGATCGGGTTTTCTGGTAGCCCGTGGACATTGGCCACATATATGGTTGAAGGCGGAAGCAGCAAGGCTTTCACCAAAATTAAGGCCATGATGTATACGGAGCCTGCTACATTGCATATGTTACTGGATAAATTGGCAAACAGCGTTATTTTATATCTGAATGCGCAAATAAAAGCCGGCGCTCAATCTGTCATGATTTTCGATACCTGGGGTGGGGTTTTGTCTCATCGCGATTATCTGGCGTTTTCCCTGCAATACATGCATAAAATTGTTGATGGATTGATCCACGAACATGAAGGACGTCGTGTGCCTGTGACCCTGTTTACCAAAGGGGGAGGGCAGTGGCTTGAGGCGATGGCGGCGACAGGATGTGATGCGCTTGGTTTGGATTGGACAACGAATATGGCTGATGCGCGTCGGCGCGTTGGAGATAAGGTCGCCTTGCAGGGTAATATGGACCCGTCCATGTTATATGCCCCGCCAGCACGAATTGAAGAAGAAGTGTCGACAATTTTACAAGATTTTGGTGTGGGCAGTGGGCATGTTTTCAATTTGGGGCACGGTATTCATCAGGATGTTCCGCCAGAACACGCAGGCGCATTCGTTGAAGCAGTACATCGGCTTTCAGTAAAATACCATCAATGATTCTATGATTGATACAAAGGCATTACGTCAGGAACAGATAGAGAAATCACGGCTGGTTATCCGCCATGATGCTTTTTCTGCGTCTTTCACGCCAGATTTTACGCCGAAGTTCATTGCGGGTGCTGATGTTGGGTTTGAAAAAAGCGGTACGGTAACCCGTGCCGCCATTGCGGTATTGCAATATCCTTCACTGGAATTGGTTGAATACCAAATTGCCAGAATTGATACGGTACTTCCCTATATCCCCGGTTTACTCTCATTTCGTGAATATCCTGCACTGATAGCTGCATGGCAAAAATTAAGTTTGCGGCCTGATTTGGTGATGGTGGATGGTCAGGGCATTGCCCATCCTCGGCGTTTTGGTATCGCCAGCCATTTTGGGGTCTTCGTGGATGTTCCCACCATTGGGGTGGCAAAAAGCCGTTTGTGTGGTGAACATGCGCAGGTAGGAGAGGTTCTGGGTGATCGTCAGCCACTGATGGATCACGGTGAGCAGATTGGTGTCGTATTGAGAAGTAAAAAAAGATGTAATCCGCTCTATATTTCCCCTGGACACAAGATCAGTATTGATAGTGCGGTCTTTTGGGTTGAGCAGTGTATGGGGGGATATAAACTGCCTGAACCCACCCGTTGGGCGGACGGGATTGCCTCAAATAGGTTATTTTTTAAGCAAACAATGCAGAAAAATCTATAATTGTGGCGGAAAAGTGTGGATATTCTTGATTTTCAGGTAAACTTCGACGCAAATTAGGCATTATGAGTAACGACCAATGTTAAGAAACCCGATCCATCTGCGGTTGGAGAAACTCGAAAGTTGGCAACATTTGACTTTTATGGCTAGTCTATGTGAGCGGATGTATCCAAATTATCAGGCATTTTGTCTCCAAAGCAGATTTGCAGACCCTGTACAATATCGCCGCATTCTGGATCTTGTGTGGGAAATTTTGGTCGTTAAAGATGTAAAAGTGAATTTTGATAATCAGCTGGAAAAATTGGAAGCCATTATCCCATCATCGGAAGATTATGATATTTATGGTGTGTATCCGGCGATTGATGCGTGCATTGCATTGAGTGAAGTCATTCATTCTCGTCTGAGTGGCTCGACGTTAGAACATGCAATAGCCGTCAGTGAAACATCCATCCGTACTGTTGCTATGCTGGAAATGACGCAGGCCGGTAGAGAAATGACCGAGGATGAGTTAAAAGTATTACCTGCCATTGAGGAAGAATGGGACATTCAATGGGAGATTTACCGTTTGTTGGCAGATTGCGAAGAACGGGACATCGAATTAATTAAAGGATTAAGGACTGATCTCCGTGAGGCGGAAGTCAGCAATATCGGCATAAATTTGGCGCAATAACTTATAAAACGTGACTTAGTGCTTGATTTGCCGTATTTAAAGTCTTCACATTTGCCCTCACTCTGTTCTACATTGGAGGGCGAAAAGAAGTGGCTATCGGTGCGTGTATGCAGGGGTGCTGTCAAATCGGCATATCCGTCGCACTCGATGCTTTGCAAACGATAAACACACTGTAAGGATAATCTATGAATAAGACTGAATTAGTTGATGCAATTGCAGCAGGCGCAGACCTGACCAAAATCCAGGCTAAAGCTGCTCTGGAATCAACTTTGAATGCAATCACTGAATCTCTGAAAAATGGTGATGCAGTGCAGCTGGTAGGCTTTGGTACTTTCAAAGTTAATCATCGTGCAGAGCGTACTGGTCGTAACCCACAGACTGGTAAAGAAATTAAAATCGCAGCAGCAAACGTGCCTGCTTTTTCCGCTGGTAAAGCACTGAAAGACGCAGTTAAGTAATCGAATTGCGAAAAAAAATAAGAGGGGCAAATAAACCCCTTTTGTTGATTCTACAGGGGCTGTTAGCATTAGGGTTCATCTCTTTGCTCAGCGCCTGTTCGATTCAGCCAACAACACCTCTTTTCAGCGCCAGTGGTTTTGTGACTGATAACGGCGTGATTCGTTTATGGCGTTTAAACGATCAAAACAGTAAACCTCAGGTTATCATGAGTGTTTACAGCCCCTACCACAATAAAGCTCCCCATAATAAAGACACCGTTGTGACTTTCTACGAATATCGTCATGGCAGTTTGTGGCAAATCCGCCGCAATGTGTTTGATAATCCGCCCATCGTAGAGACATTACGTATCTCCCAAGATAATTCTGTCATTTTTAAGCTACGGCAATTGCAAAAACGCAATGAACCGTTGTCCGATGATGATGTGGCTCGTCTGAAATTTGATGCTAAACAGATAGAAAAAATCAGTGATACTTTAATTGCAGATAAGGTTAAGTTGCTACAAGGGCATTGGCAGAATGGGCGAGTTACCACCTGTTTAGGAAAACAATTATTCATTGAATTTGAGCCTTACGCACAGAGATGGCTCGAAGAAAGGCAAAGCAATCGTTCCGGTTTACTGACTATTGCATGGTTGGATTCGCCTGAAGGCAAAAAGTTATTGTTGGTCGCCAATGATGATTTTTGTCGTTGGGAACCGACGAAAGATAAGCTGTAATTCTGTTCCTTCCGCCGGCTTAGATTGAGCTATTTCAAACGGGCAATGGCTCGGTAGCCAATATCTTTACGATAAAAGCACCCTTCCCAGTTAATTTGTTCGGCTTTCAGATAAACTTTTTTCTGGGCGTCTGCAATATCGCGGCCTAAGGCAGTCACACATAAGACACGTCCACCCGCGGTGATAATATTTTCATCCTTAAGGGCTGTCCCTGCGTGGAAGACTTTTTCATTGATACCAGATTCATCGGCATCAGGCTTATCTAATCCACTGATAACGTCACCTTTGGTATAACTGGCCGGATAACCGCCCGCCGCCAGTACGACGCCTAAGGCAGGGCGTTCGTCCCATACAGAGTTTTTTTCACCTAACTGGCCTTTGGCTCCGGCAAGACACAGTTCGACCAAATCAGAACGTAGACGCATCATGATAGGTTGGGTTTCGGGATCACCAAATCGACAGTTAAATTCGATCACTTTCGATTCACCCTGTTTATCAATCATCAATCCCGCATAAAGAAAACCCACATAGGTATGGCCTTCAGCCGCCATTCCTTTCACGGTAGGGTAAATGATTTTCTCCATCACTCGTTGGTGGATCTCATCCGTGACGACCGGCGCGGGGGAGTAAGCCCCCATTCCTCCGGTGTTCGGCCCTGTATCGCCGTTACCTACGCGCTTGTGATCTTGACTGGTTGCCATAGGAACCACGTTTTTGCCATCCACCATGACAATAAAACTGGCTTCTTCGCCTGCCAGAAATTCTTCAATGACAATACGATGCCCGGCATTACCAAATGCATTACCTGCCAGCATATCTTTGACAGCGCTTTGTGCTTCATCCAGGGTTGTGGCAACGACTACACCTTTACCGGCAGCCAAACCGTCAGCTTTGATAACGACTGGAGCGCCTACTTTTTCCAGATAAGCCAGTGCGGGTTCAATTTCGGTGAAATTTTGGTAGGCCGCTGTAGGTATATGATGGCGGGCAAGGAAATCTTTGGTGAAAGCTTTGGAACCCTCCAATTGAGCAGCCGCTTTTGTCGGGCCAAAAGTCGTCAGACCTGCCTGTTGGAAAGCATCAACTACACCGATAACCAGTGGCGCTTCAGGCCCAACAATGGTCAGGCCAATATCATGATTTTGGGCAAATGCCAGCAACCCTTCAATATCTGTCGCGGCAATGTTCACATTTTCTAAATGAGCTTCCAATGCGGTGCCCGCATTACCTGGTGCGACATAAACTTTGTTTGCCAGAGGGGATTGCGCTGCTTTCCAGGCTAATGCATGTTCTCTTCCGCCACTGCCAATAACCAATATGTTCATCTGAGTCTCCTATTAATAAGACATAAATTGTTAATGGCGAAAATGGCGCATACCAG
This sequence comes from Xenorhabdus sp. SGI240, assembly GCF_040081915.1. NCBI lineage: Bacteria > Pseudomonadati > Pseudomonadota > Gammaproteobacteria > Enterobacterales > Morganellaceae > Xenorhabdus > Xenorhabdus sp. SGI240. The sequence continues at coordinate 1,975 of NZ_JBEBMB010000015.1, read as the reverse complement.
TGAAAATCATGGCGATACCGTGTTCATCGGCAGCGGCAATCACTTCATCATCACGAATGGATCCACCGGGTTGGATAATACAGCTCACCCCCACAGCGGCAGCGGCATCAATACCATCACGGAATGGGAAAAAGGCATCTGAAGCCATAGCGCAGCCCTGAACTTCCAATCCTTCATCGGCTGCCTTAATACCAGCGATTTTGGCAGAGTAAACACGGCTCATTTGTCCGGCGCCAATACCAACGGTCATATTATCCTTGGCATAAACAATCGCATTGGATTTGACGAACTTAGCGACTTTCCAGCAGAACAGGGCATCTTGCCTCTCTTGTTCCGTTGGCTGACGTTGGGATACAACAACCAGGTTATCTTCTGTCACCATACCTAGATCGCGATCTTGTACGAGTAAACCGCCGTTGACACGTTTGAAATCCAAGCTGGCAACAGACGAATGCCATTCGCCGCACACCAAAACGCGGACATTTTGTTTTGTTGCCAGAATCGGCAGTGCTGCTTCACTCACAGAAGGCGCAATGATGACTTCGACAAATTGACGTTCAATAATAGCCTGAGCGGTGTTGGTATCGAGTTCACGGTTAAAGGCAATAATGCCACCGAATGCAGAAGTAGGATCGGTTTTAAAAGCGCGGTCGTAGGCGGTATGGAGGTCAGAACCAATCGCAACGCCACAAGGATTGGCGTGTTTGACAATGACGCAGGCTGGTTCGGAAAAGCTTTTTACACATTCCAGTGCGGCATCGGTATCCGCGATATTGTTATAAGAAAGTGCTTTACCTTGTAACTGGGTTGCCGTAACAATTGAAGCTTCTGTGATTTGCTCTTCTATATAGAAAGCTGCATCTTGGTGGCTGTTTTCACCATAACGCATATCCTGCTTCTTAATGAAATTGAGATTCAGCGTGCGGGGGAAACGTCCTGATGGTTGATCAGTTTCACCATAATAGGGTGGAACCAATTTACCAAAGTAATTGGCAATCATGCTGTCATAAGCGGCGGTGTGTTCAAACGCCTTGATGGCTAAATTAAAGCGAGTGGACGGTGTCAGTGAATTTTGGTTGTTATCCATCTCCTCAATAATTTTGTCGTAATCCTGGCTATTGACAACAATCGCCACATCTTTGTGGTTTTTGGCAGCGGAGCGAACCATTGTGGGGCCACCAATATCAATATTCTCTACCGCATCGTCCAGAGAGCAGTCTGGTTTTGCTACGGTTTGGGCAAAGGGATAAAGGTTAACAACCACCATATCAATCTGTGAAATCTGGTGTTGTCCCATCACTTCATCATCCTGTCCACGTCGACCCAAAATGCCGCCATGAATTTTAGGGTGAAGTGTTTTGACTCGCCCATCCATCATTTCAGGGAAGCCTGTATAGTCAGAAACCTCGGTGACATTCAATCCTGCTTCGGCCAGCAGACGAGCAGTGCCTCCCGTTGAAAGCAGTTCGACACTGCGATTGGATAAAGCTTTGGCAAATTCAACAACCCCCGCTTTGTCAGAAACACTCAGCAGGGCACGACGGATTGGACGAAGCTGTTGCATTGGTGTGATCCCTTGAATTTCATAAAACAAGAATGTGTTATTGGGGAAAATCCACTGATTGGTAGAAAAAATGGTTTCTGCAATAACATTTCAAAACAATATTAAAAAAACACGTGGTGATTTTTCCTCCGCAGATTGTAACGAAAACGTTTGCGTAATGCTCGATAAATTTTATCAAAATATCGACGCGTGGATAAATCTGTGCATATCTAGGTATAAAGTGGCATTTTGCTGTGTAATTCATCAAACGATAACTATTTTCAAAAAAACTATTGTCAGCGCTGAAAAACACCCTATAATGCGCCCCCACAGACCGACGCCGAGCTGAAACAGGCCGCGAAGGACAGTGAGAGAAAAGCGAAAATAATCGCTTGACTCTCGAGGCGAAAGGCGTAAGATACGCAGCCTCGC
>NZ_JBEBMB010000149.1:0-1363 GCF_040081915.1 Xenorhabdus sp. SGI240 | reverse complement strand
GATTAAGAATGGTCAGGTTTTTATCAAGGAAGCCTTTCTTGGTACAGCGGTCATTGACGGGGCGAAAATTAAAGATGCCTCCATCACAATGATAAAAATCGCTGATGGGATGCGCTCAGATAACTGGCCTTCCGGTGGTTGGAATTTGCCAAAAAGTGGGGCGTTTGAAATGCGAAGCTCGGCAAGCGGGGCGCGGGTAGCATTAGATCATACCGGACTAACGGTTTGGGATAGCAGCGGAACAATGCGGGTTAAGGTAGGAAAAATATGAGTTGGGGCATGATGATACATCCCGGTGACGGGGGTAAACCGTACCATCTGGATTCAGATCGGGCGCAGACATTAAGCCTGATACAAACAGTGTCGGTGGCGTTATACGACGATTACCGTAAATACGGATGGCGGCAGACACGCCATATACCTGAGGCGCGGGATTTTAACATCGTCCTGATACCGACAAAAACTGTCATGGTCGGGCAGCGGGAAATGATTTCTGCCATTATTGATCTCAGGATTGAGAATATCAGAATGGAGGGAGAATACCTGCATTTTGAATACAGTGATATTCCTATCGGACATCAAACCGTGCTGGGGGCCTTAATCGACGTGTTTATGCCTTATTCCGATGATGATGACAGACACTTCTATATTCAGGTTTGCGGCTACCCTAAGAATACAGGTTCATTTGGTATCCAACTGGCGGGCATGAATGGGATATCGACGATTGCAGACCAGAATCGGTTAGGCTATTGCGTCTATCGTGGGAAATTCACGCTGGGAAAAAACGGGCAGTGGCGGGTGCCGGATACTATTCCCAACAGGACGCAGTGTCTGGTATTTGCCCGGACAGATACTGCCGGGGCAGCGATAGGCATGACGCACGATAAAGTCATTGTAAATAATGATGTTGCCTGTGAGGTGCATGTCGTCATTTTCTCCAGCGGATTTCCGTTGCAACAGCCTGAATGGGGTGTCGCAATTTACAACGTATCAGGACAAATAACCTATTCCTCCTATTATGCCCCCTTTTTTACGGGTGAAATGATACCGGTGAGAAATGGGCGTGGTACAACTAAGACCATTACAAAACCAATGGTACAGGTTAACCAGCTGGCGAAACTGGTCAAAAATGTCGGCGGGAACTCATGGCGATTTGCAGATTCGGGTTTTGTATTCTCAGGGAATGCAATTTCTATTAGTGAGGCTGGGCGTATGGAATTTAACTATGTTCAGGTGAATAACTTTAGCTACAAACCCATCGACTACGACATCTACGCGATTAACTTCGACGATTACTTCTAACCTCTCAGGAACACACTATGTACTATTCACAAGGCACAGTCTCAACTGTGTCCGGCTCGGC
>NZ_JBEBMB010000148.1:0-19333 GCF_040081915.1 Xenorhabdus sp. SGI240 | reverse complement strand
TGTTAAAGTCGAGCATCGCGTAAGATTAAGTATTAATTACATATAAAAAAGGTATTAAATGAATAACCCGACAGATTTACTGCTTCAGCGACCAGAGCTGGAAGGGGTGGTCATTAGTGTACAGGATCCAGAAAAACAAATGCGGGTGCAGGTGCGTATTTGGGGGGTATTTGATGATGTACCAGACGATAAATTACCGTGGGCAACCTATAAGCTTCCTATTGGGGCCAGAGCAAATGAAGGTGATTTTACGCCAGTGCAAGTGGGCGATTTAGTCTGGATAGATTTTCCGTATTATACCCACGGGAGAAAAGATACTCGTCGTCCAAGGATCACCGGCTCTGTTCAGCATAATCCGGGAGGTATCCCGAACCTTCCGCAAGAAGTTTTCGCCGGTGCAGGAAGTTATCGGCACAAACGTAACCAGAAAGAACCACATCCAACTCCGCAGGGTTATCATGAAAGCAAAGTGTATATTCTGCATGGCATGATGTTTGAAATAGAAAAAGACAGTGTATATCGGGTAACTCATATGCCGGCAGGCACGGCATTTGAATTTGATACCCGGGGTAACTCAATTTTGCATGTTGAGGGGGATAGCTATCACTCAACAACTGGGAATATAGAAAATCACGCTACTAGTAATCTAACTGAAACAGTCGGTGGATACTGGCGCATTAATGTGAACGGCTCAGCACACGTAGATGCAAAAAGTATTCATTTAAACAAAGGGACTGGCGTAGTTACCGCTGAGTGCCTTTGCTCTTTTACTGGCAGACCCCACTCTGATTTTTCATCGCAAGTGACGGCAGGTAAATAGTGGCATTAAGTAGCAGTAAATTAAAAGGCATGATTGAAAACAACTTACGTTCATTTGATTTTGCTGCCAATGAACATGGCAGAATGAACGAATTAGCCGAAGCGATTGCAAAAGCGGTTGTTGAACATATTACTGCTGACGGACAGGTGATTGTGATCGGAGGCGGTGACTACGGTGGGGAAAATGCCAAGATAAAATAGTTTGTTTTTGATTTCTCCCCGCTTAAATGCGGGGAGCTTGCATGAATATAAAAATGTTAAAGTGAATTTAACTCATTGATCAGTGTAGGGTGACGTTCAAGCATCTTAAGTAGTTTCAATGATGAACCTGAAGGAATACGGCGATGCTGTTCCCAACTTTGAATCAGGGATGCCGAAACACCTACGGCTTCAGCAAACTCATTCTGTTTTAATCCAAAGGATTCGCGTAAATTTTTGACATTCGGTAAACGATGGTAATGGATATTTTCATCGGGAACAGCAAGCTCGCCTTTTTCAATTGCTACCATCTGTTCCATACTTTCAACCAAGTCATTAAAAAGTTTTTTGTCCATAGTCTCTCCACTGTATGAACAGTGCCGCGCGTTTGCGCGGCGTTAATTACTGCAATTTGCTACTGATGGCTTTGAGCACTTCTTTTTCTTTTGCCGTGACATTATCCTTTTTATTTTTGGGATAAATCAAAAGAAGATAGAGCCTTCCCGCTTTATTGATGGTGTAGTAGATAATTCTGACACCTCCACGTTTCCCCAATCCCTCACGTTGCCAGCGAATTTTCTTGCATCCTCCAGTAGCGCTAATGGTACTGCCTTTTTCATGATTCTTTAATAAGTGTTCCTGTAAGAGCCTGAATTCATCATCAGTTAACAAATCTGCCCGATCTCGACTAAATACAGGGGTTTCGATAAAAACTAAGTATTCCATAAAAACATCCTTGCCCACCTATGAAAAACACTATACTCGTACGCGGTACGTTTTGTCAATAAAATAATCGTACTCTGTACGAATATTTAATCGTAGTTCATGTAGAGCATAAATCTATGATCACCCACATTTTTGCAACACCAATTTTGATGTATGGTTGGCTTGTTTAAATCTATCCGGAGTTAATATGGGCAGAAATGTTCGCGTCCCAATGATTTTCGCACCTGACGTGCCTAAAAGCTTTTGGCTTCAAAGAACCATTTTTATTGCTTAGGCCAACGTAGTTGATTCTTTTGACTTCTCCCAGCGTTGAATACGGGGAGTTTTAAGCCTTAACTCATGAGGTGATTACACATTTTAAACAAGGTCGAAATCATCTTGCCAATAGTGCGCTGATAGGCTTAATACTGGTTTTCTGAGCCATCAGCTGCCGCGCTTCCCAGCGGTCATGACCGGCTTGTACGTTAATCCAGAAATCAGAGTCAGTTTCGAACAATGCCGCCAACATAACCGCTTCTTCGATGCTGATCCGGCGTTTTCCACTAATAATTTCAGTAATACGCGGACGGGAAAGATTAAGAGCCTCGCCTAATTTTGCTTGAGTAATATTCAGTGGTTTCAAAAATTCCTCTGAGAGCATTTCACCCACAGTCGTCGGTTCTCTTAAAATGGTATCCATCCTATTATTCAGGCTGTACTGACAACAATGTGTGAGAGCGGTGATTATTTTTTCTTTGCCATCAACCCTAATCAAGAAGTCACAGCTTTCCGGGCACAATTACAAAATGAAGATTTGGCCAGACTCAGACGTAATCCACAACGATTTGGTGATACTCATTGCACACCGGAAGAGTACAACGCAACGGTTAAAAATCCAGATCCACCGGGACAAGTTATGCAATGGATATTCCGTAATAATTGGGCTTATTTGGATTTGGAAAAACACGCCTTAGAACTACACCAAAGAGGTGATAAAAGCAGGTGATTTTGAGCAAAAACTTACGCTTTGGCGTGTCCCGAAGGAGTCTAAATCGTAAGTTTCTGCTGTCAGCGGTTTTTCCTTATCGATTCAGGTCAACCGAGGCGGCTGTTGAGTGTCACATGACGCTGTCACTGTTTACCCAGTCTCCGGTTAAGATGACAGTGACAGTGGATACGGCGTCAGAGCGGACTTATCTGCCTGCCCCCGAGATACTGCACGAACAACTATTACTGGCGGATGCCGGTTATGTCGATTTTGATTATTTTGAGCGAGTTGCCTATTCAGGCGGTTCATTTATTGTCCGGGGAGGTCGAACGCTCAATCCTCAAATCATGACAGCCCGAAATGGGCAGGGAAAATTACTGCCCAAACTGACGGGTAAGCCGTTGAAATCCGTCACACGCAGAACTAACCGCTCAGAAGTACTGGATCTGATTTGCCGGCGTAATGGTTATGAGTTTCGTCTTATCCGCCGCTGGTTTGCTGAAGAAAAACGCTTTTGTCTCTGGCTGACCAATTTATCGGTGGAAGAGTTTACAGCCAGTGACATCATGGATATTTATCGTTGCCGCTGGCAAATAGAACTGTTGTTCAAAGAGTTAAAATCGCATACTAATTGGCATTGGATTTACCACAGGAAAAGAAACGCTGGCTACCGGACTGATCTGGCTCAGTCTACTGGCGCGGCTGCTTAGGCGCTCGCTGGCAAGCCAGTTATTTTCTGCGGTTTCATTACTCAAAGCAGCCCAAAATACGGATATCTGGCTCAGACCCATCATAGAAAATCTGCTCCAGAGGGCGTGGTCGGAAACGTATTTTTGGCTGGAAAAAACGCAAGAGTATTTATGCCGGAACGCTTTCAAAACACCACAAAGAAAATCATGTAAAAACAAAACATTGGATGCGTGTTTTGAAAGGCTTAATTCTTAAGATCCTGTCTATGAGCCTCATATAACAAATTAAATTAGCTTCTTAATTTTTTTTAGATACCGTTAGGGTGAAATAATTTAGTATTATGAATTATCTTTACAATGTAAATTGTAAATTAATCTAGGAGATTATGTGGCAAATTTAATATATGCAACGATAAAAGGAAAGAAACAAGGTTTGATATCTGCAAGTTGTTCCATCTTTGATTCTATAGGCAATAATATCAGCAGGGTAATGCAGACGTTTGAACGCGTTTCGGATAAGAGACATCGTCAGAATTCTCAATCAGAACACGATATATTACCCGAGTACTGCTTAATGCGACAGAACCAAGAACATGAAACCTTTGAACGCAAAGGTCGGTAAAGCGCTATTGCGGCAATGTTTAATTAGTAAAAAATTGAATAAATTTGGGCCTCATAGCATCAAAAAGATGATTTAAGTCTTCTTCAAGGAAGATGCGTTTCACTTAATCGCAACCTCAATAGTGAACATAAAAAATTTTAGGCTATTCAATGAATAAAGATAATTTTTTACATTCTAGTATAGTGGATGCTTTCGAGCAAAGTATCAAGAATAACCCAGGAAAAATTGCAATACTGGGTGATAAAATAGAAATTACATATTCCCAGCTTCAAACTGAATCTGATTTGGTTGCACAAAATTTGTATAATCGAGGTTTCATTGGTTGCACGATATGTATTGATATAACTCCTTCTCCTGAGTTAATAATATGTATTCTTGGGGTTTTAAAGGTTAATTGCTCGTATATTTGCTTTGATAATAAAACCCCATTATCTAGAAAGCGGAATATAATTAAACAATCCGAATCAAAATTAATAATATCAAGTAAAAATGATGTTTGTGATTCAATTCGATTTGATGAATTATCTGCTAAGGTCGAAGTAACTGGTTTCAAAACAGCCAAAAATAAACTTTCTACGATTATTTATACATCTGGGAGTACTGGAGAACCAAAGGGAGTTATGGTGAGCCATGAGAATATACTCAGTTTTATCGAGGCAACAAAAAATATAGATAGTACAGATCGTATTGCACAGTTTTCTTCTGTGGCATTCGATGCTTTTCAGTTTGAATTATGGAGTGCTCTATTAAACGGAGGAACGCTGTGTTTAATGCCACCTGAAGTGTTGTCAAATCCACACAAAGCGCAAGAATCACTCAAGGATCTAGAGGTAACTACGGCGTTTATCACAACCGCGTTGATCAATGCAGGGATTCTCCCTTATTTTCAACATATCGATAGCTTCAATCGCCTTTTTTTTGGTGGAGAACCATTAAAAAACAACATCATATCAGATATTTTTAGCGAGCTCGATTTTGAACTAATTCATTGCTATGGGCCAACTGAAGCGTGTATTTGGAATGTTACCTATCCTGTAACGCATGCTTCATTCCCTCTGCCTTTGGGCAAACCTTTGAGTAACGCCACGATTAAGCTCGTAGATGAACACCTAAATGACATTACTTTACCCAATGTACAAGGCGAAATTTTGGTTGGTGGTCAATGCGTTACCCTAGGTTACTTTAAGGATGCGGCACAGACTCAGGAAAAATTTATTGAGATAGATCAGCAAAGGTATTACAAAACCTCTGACATTGCTTATTTTAATGAGGAATGCTTACTGGTTTACTCGCACAGAACTGATAACACCATTAAGTTCAATGGGTTTCGTGTCAATCTGACTGAAATAGATAATATGGTGATGCAAGCAGATAAACAAATCTGTTCGGCCACTGTTTTGTACAAGAATAACCTACAAGATCAGATCATTACGTTCTATTGTGCAAGCGAGTTAACTGAGTCTGATATTCGAAGCTGGCTATCGCAGCACCTTCCACACTACATGCAACCCAACCGTTTGATCAGAGTTAAGCAATTTCCGCATACCGTTAGCGGCAAGGTTGATAGAAAAGCCTTATTGGCACAAATCACTGATGCGTGCGAAGCGAGCGATACCGACGACGCGTCTGATATAGCCGGGCAAATCTGCAAAATTTGGAGCAAGTTACTGGGCACCAATGACATCGACCATGATGACAAATTTTTTGATGTTGGCGGAAGTTCGGTGTTGATCTTAAAGCTTCAAAGAGAAGTGAATAAAGCCTTTAAGATAAAGGTCAGAGTCACAGAGTTGTTCAAAAAACCTTCCATCAAGGAACAGGCAGAGTTAGTCAAATCTCTTGTTTGCCAATAATTAATATGTTAACGGAGTAAACATGGCTGATGTGGCAATAATCGGTATCTCTTGTGCGTTTCCCGGCGCAGACTCAAAAGATGAATTCTGGCAGATGATTAAAGATCACAAGGTTGTGACGTCTTTGGACCCTGTCACAGTGCTTAATCACAAAATAGCTGCTGAGGGAGTATTAAAAGATGCTTATAGTTTTGATGCGCCTTATTTTAATCTCTCCCCACGTGATGCAAAACTAACAGATCCACAGTTAAGAAAGTTGCTTGAACACAGTGTATTGGCGCTTTATGACGGCAATATCACAGCACACCTTGATAGAAATCACATCGGTACTTTTTTGAGTGTGGGAACAAATCAGTACTTTAATAAATCCCTTGTGAATTCAAAGTATAATGCGGATGAAAATTTGCAGTACTCATTGACCATAGGGAATAGTCATCACTGTGTGGCAACTCAGGTTGCTTATCGATTAAATTTGCAGGGGCCTGCATATACGCTATCTACTGCCTGCTCCTCCTCATTGGTCGCTATATATCAAGCGTGCCGTAGCTTAACAAATGGCGAAAGCCATGTCGCGTTGGCTGGAGGTGCATGTATTAATACACCGCACGGTGAAGGATATGAGTACACGCCAGGTGGCGTGCTGTCTGAGTCGGGAAGGTGTCAGCCATTCTCGAGCGAAAGTGATGGTACAATTCCTTCAAGTGGGGTTGGTGTGTTGGTGCTTAAACGATTGGAAGACGCACTTGCCGATGATGACAAAATTTATGCGGTGATCAAAGGTGGCGCTATCAATAATGATGGTGCCAGAAAAGTAGGTTACACCGCACCGAGTATAGAAGGTCAAAGCGAGGTTATCGCTCAAGCCCTAGTGAATAGCGGCGTTGATGCATCAGCAGTGGAATTTATAGAATGCCATGGTACGGCCACAGCGCTTGGTGATTCGATTGAAATAGAAGCACTGAGTGAAGTGTATGACAAGCCAAGTGCTGGCCATTATGCACTGGGTGGGGTGAAATGGAACATAGGTCATACCGATGCTGCGGCGGGAGTTGCCAGTGTTATCAAAGTAGCGATGTCTTTGAAGAACAATATGGTTGTTGGTTCACCTTATCTGACTGACTACAACCCTGAGTTGGCGATGGAGTGTCGTCCATTCACTGTTCCTAGCGCGAATCAGCCGTTTAGCCAGCCTCAACCGTACGCCGCAGTGAGCGCATTTGGTATGGGTGGTACCAACTGTCACCTGATCATGCAGGCGTATCAAGGCACGCAGCCGCAGTCACTTGTATCGGCTCAGATGGGTGAATATGTTGTGCCTATTTCGGCCAGAAGTGAAAGTGCACTTAATGCCCTGGAACAAACTCTCGCTCACTGGTTAGACGTACACCCAGAGGTGCGATTTGAAGATGTTCTTGGTACACAAACCTTGTGCCGGGCACAGGAAAAAGTCCGCCGCTTTCATATAGCAAACGATATCAAGACCCTGAAAAATAGCCTGCGCAATGCAGAGCACAAAATTGTCTCAACCGTGGCAACGCCTGACGTTGTTGTGGTAGTTGAAGGACAAGGCAGTGATATCAAAGGGGCTGCTGGTTTTTACTATGAGCATGTGACAGGTTTTGCCCAGTACTTTGACAGTTGTATGCAAGCTTTCGCAAATTGCTCGGGAATGCCAGATGATTTATCAAAAGTGGCACTGGATGAAGCCTACGATAAAGATATTAGCGCGTATCAGACGCTCTACGCGCAGCCCATTTTGTTTTCTATTCAATATGCGTTGGCGCAGCTGTTAAAATCGCAAGGCGTTCAATTTAACTCATATATTGGTCACAGTTTAGGTGAGTGGATAGCTGCTGCTATTGCAGACTTGTGGAGCTTTGATGATGCGGTCAAATTAATTGCTTGTCGTGCGGTGGCATTGCAAGCATGTCAAGGTGGCGCAATGTTGGCTGTCTTTCAGGAAGCTAGTAAGCTTGAATCATCTTTATTTGGTACTTTGACCATCGCCGCGATTAATAGCCAAAGCATGACTGTGGTCTCTGGCTCACAAGATGATATTGCAAGTTTGAACCATACTTTGAACAGTGTGGGAATTAAATGTAAGCAATTGAAAACCAATAGAGCGTTTCATAGCCCTATGATTGCAAGCGCACTGCCAGCCTTACAGACCGCTTTAGACTCAGTGCAATTTAATGAGGTCGGTGGCAGCGTTTACTCTAATTTAACGGGTAGAAAACTGCCATTTAGAAAAACATGCAATGCACAATACTGGCTAGATCAGATTATGGCTCCAGTGTTGGCTGGGCAAAGTATTCAGGCTATCAATGCAAAAAGCGCGGTATATGTTGACTTAGGGGTCAGCAATACTATGCAGAATATAGTTTTTAACAATACCACTAATGTGAGCGATAAATATGTCAAAGTCAAAGGCACATTAAACAATGGCGGGATAACCCAATTGCTGGGGCAGTGCTGGTCACACGGTATTAAGGTTAACCCACATATCGACTTCCAGTGGCAAAAATTGAATATGCCTGGATATGTTTTTGATAAAGTGGAATACTTTCAAAAGCCTAGTGAAGTATTCCACAAACAGGGAAAACAAGATGTTGCTCAGTGGTTATATCAAGATTCATGGGCTATCAAACCAGCGAATTTGACGGTTGTCGATATAGCGACTCCAATTGTGGGTTATACAAACTGGTTGCAACAGCGCGATAGCTTTATTTATACCGGCTTTGAATTAGCTAATGACATTACACCTGATAGCTTAATGACATTCATTGATGAACTTAAAACCCTGCGTCCGGAAGGGACTATGCAGTGTTATGTACTGTACAAAAGTAGTTCAGTGCCCAGTGCTGAGTCATTGTCACAATGTTATGGTTATGCGCTGAGCGCTTTGTGTAATGTCATCGCACAAGAATCACCGAGCATGAGTTTTAAGCTGCTGAGCTATAGCACTGATAGACAACAGTTACTGACATCAGAATTAAGCAAAGTGAATGTGCAATCTAATGCTCTGCACTTTGATGGCAGACACCTTTGGCACAAGGTGTACGCACCTCTGCGCGCAGTGGATGAACCTTATACCTTGCCACAACAAGGCTTTGTGATGATCACAGGTGGATTGGGCAAAGTGGGTTTAGCGCTGGCGCAATATCTGATTGAGCAGACCCAATTAGACGTAGTGCTGCTTGGTCGAAAGTCGACAGGCCTCCCTCATATTAAGTTGGCCGCGCTGGATGACTCGCTTATTGAGAACATCGAAAACAAGCATGCGTTTACCATGTTAAAGGACTGTGAACGTGTTTCATATGCCTGTGCATGTGTAACCAATGAACCACTTTGGCATGATCTCATCGACAACATCAGTGCGCAGTCAGGTCCGTTAAAAGGCATTATTCACAGTGCCGCGTACACAGATTCAAAAGGGTTGTTACCAGTGCTATCAACAGATGCTGAGAATACGCAAAAGCACTTCTCTGCGAAGATCTATGGCTTAACGACATTAGATAACCTGTGCCAAAAATATCAGCCAGAGTTTTGTTTATTAATGTCTTCCATCTCCACAGTACTTGGTGGTGTTGGTCTTGGCACGTATGCATTTGTGAACCAGTATATGAATGAATTTTCGACGTTCAAAGCAAGTACCACGGGTACGCGTTGGCTGAGTGTGTCCTGGGATGGCTGGGACTTACATGATAATCCTGAACTGTCTAAAGAAATCAAAGCATTGGCTATTAATAATCTGGATTGTACCGACATTTTTAATCATGTTTTCCAACTGATGAATGAGCGCCATGTGATTGTATCGACACATGACTTACAAACACGTATTGAGCAATGGGTGACGACGGGAATATCGACGCGTGCAAGTGCACAAAATCATGAACTACATCATATAGAAGAAGTTGCAAAACAGGCGTTTATTACCTGCCTTGAGATTGAAAAAGTTGACTTGAACAGCAACTTTTTTGACCTAGGCGGTGAGTCTGTCATGTTTACTTCGCTCATAGCGAAAATCAGAGATAAGCTAGATTTGTCGCTGCCGCTTCATGAGTTCATCAATAACCCAACACTGCATAATGTGATAGAGATACTTAAGACTGAGGCGGGCCTAACAGGGTTATCTACAAAGCAAGTAAGTGAGCAACTAACCGAGATTTTCCAAGAATTACTTGATTTACCTATGGTTAATCAGAACGATAATTTCTTTGATGTAGGTGGTGACTCGTTGATCTTTACGCAACTGGCCAAGCGTATTCGTGATCAGCTAGGTTTTCAACTGCCTCTACACAAGTTTATTGATAATCCGACGATTTCACACTTGGTAGAACTAATCTGCAAAGATGCTTCACATTCTACGACGGATGATGTGTATGACGATTTAGTATTGCCGGCATCGTTACAGCCACTTGCTTTGGCAGACAACACCCAGAAAGTCTTCTTAGTTACAGGTGCTTCGGGCTTACTTGGCACCAATTTAGTCACTACCTTGTTGGCGCGTGATGAAGTGACCAAGGTGATTGCACTGGTTAGAGGTATAGATCATGAGCATGCGTACAAGCGAGTCACATCTCAGTTGCAGCGCTATGCGCCAGGACAGTCACAAGATAAGTTAAGTGTATTGTGTGGCGATGTGGCAGAACCTTTGCTGGGTCTTGATAGCAATGAATATCAAACACTATGCGAGAGCGTTACGGATATCCTACATAATGCGGCACAGGTTAATCATATTCTGGATTACCGTAGTCTAAAGCCAACAAACACGTTTAGTGTAATAACGCTATTGGAAATGGCGTCTACTCATCAGCATAAGCATTTACACTTTGTGTCGACGCTCGCGTGTGCGTTTGAGCTGAATGATACCCATCGTTATACCGAGCATTTGCCAACCTTGGCTATCAAGCCTGCGTCAGGTGCAAATGGTTATGCCCGTTCTAAGTGGGCGGCAGAGGTGTTGTTAGAGCAAGCCGTGCACAGAGAATATAGTGTCAACGTGATTCGACCCTCAAGTATTATGGGCGACTCAGCCAAGGGCACATTCAATCCACACAGCGACCACTTATGGTTGTTTGTAAAAGGCTGTTTGCAGTTAGGAAGTTATCCCGATGTTGAAAATGAAATCAATCTCACACCGGTAGACTTTATGGCGACGCTGATAGTGACTATTTGTCTGTGTAATGAAAACAAAGTGTACAACGTGCCCACCCCTCATGTAGCACGAATGACAGACATCTTTTCGCTGCTCAAAACGCGTGGCTATCAGCTTGAGGGTGTACCTTATCAGCATTGGATTGAGCACGAACTAAGCAAAGTTGACCAAAGCAATGCACTGTACCCAATTTTACCTTACTACGCGCAGCAGACGCATAGAGATGACTTGGCCCATGATTATCGTAACGTTGTGGTAGATAACACAGCGACTTTGACACGTTCATTGAACTTGGCTTTTCCTGAGCCAAAAGATTTTATGAGTAATTTGGTGGAGTTTTTGGAAAATGACCAGTTTTTCGCGTCTTGATATATCAGTAATTAAGGATAAAAGTTTAACTGAACGTGACGGTGTTGACATTGGCTCATTATTTAATGCCTCTGTACAGACCCACTCAGACAAAGTGGCCCTGTTTGATAAGCATCAGCGCTTAACCTATCGGGAACTAGATTTGGCTGCTAACAAGGTGGCCAATACCCTGCTTGCAGATAAGGTCAATACGCCCGTTGTTGTGTACATTCAGCGATCTATTGAAGCAGTGATAGCGATAGTGGGTATTGTGAAAGCGGGTCTGACGTATGTGCCCGTTGATAAAACTTATTCAACCCAACAATTGGCCTTTATTTGTCAAGACTGTGGCGCTAAACAAGTGATGAGCGATGAAGCGTTAGCGCAAGATATTCACTGTTATCTGGTGGATAATGTTTTAGCATACGGACGAACCACTTCGATCGCCGAAAATATGATAAGTCATGCGGCGTATATTATGTATACGTCAGGCTCTACTGGTGCGCCAAAAGGCGTACTAATACCACATTCAGGCATAACACGTTTAGTGATCAATAATAACTTTTTGACACTCAGTGAAGGTGAATGTGTTGCACATTGTTCATCGATTGGATTCGACGCATCGACCCTTGAACTTTGGTATCCATTGCTCAATGGCGGCAGTGTATATGTTATCGATAAATATGATGTTTTAGACTTTACGTGTTTTGAACAGCAACTTAAGAAGGTGGATACACTTTGGCTAACGGTGGCATTGTTCAATGCGATAGTCACGCGTCACCCTCAGGCATTATCGCATATCCGTAAGCTTCTGATCGGTGGCGATGTGCTGAATATTGAAATAGTTAGGCAGTTTTTAAACAGTGAGCATTGTCATTTAGGGGTGTTTTTAAATGGCTATGGTCCAACAGAAAACACTACCTTTACAACAACTTATGATATTTTTAAGTTAGCACAGCAGCATACCAGTGTACCAATTGGAAAGGCTATTTCAGGTACTTCACTGAGCATTGTGGATAACGATTTAAATCCGGTAAAAGAAGGGGAAGCTGGGGAGTTAATCGCCTCAGGCGAGGGCGTGGCGCTGGGGTATACCTGTGCAGAAGAAACCAAAAAGAAATTCTACTGGGTTGAAGGACAACGCTTTTATAAAACTGGAGACATAGTACGACAATTGTCGTGTGGAAATTTAGAGTTTATTAGCCGTAAAGATAACGAAGTAAAAATTAGGGGCTTTAGAGTCAATCTGTCACAGGTTGAACAAATCATTAATACCGTCCCAGCGGTGCGTATTTGCTACGTCAGACCTGATACGCGTTACAATCATGAGGCTCTGGTTGCCTACATTGAAACCAGTCAAGACTTCTTATCTACATGTGAGCAAACCGTTCGTCGTCATCTACAGAGAAAATTACCACAATACATGATCCCGAATCGTTTTGTGGTGGTAGATGATGTACCCATGACACGAAATGGTAAAGCTGATTTAAAAGCACTGGAGTTACGAATTGAACAAACAGCTCCATCACAGCGTGTTGTTTATGGCTGTGCAGTGAGCGAGGCTGTTGCGCGCGCATTTGAGACAACATTGGTACATGCTAATGTGCACACCGATATCCACCGCGGCTTTTTTGAGCTAGGTGGTAACTCTCTACAGATATATGCATTGTTGGGTCAAATTGCCGACAAACTCGGTATACAAATTTCGATTAGTGAGTTTTTATTAAATGACAATATTGCGGCACTGGCGAAGTGTATTACTGCCAAACAAGCGCAGCATGTTGCGCAGCCTAATGAACAGATAAGTAGTGAGTCGCTAAGTCAGTTACCTATTTCACCCGCCCAGAAAAGGTTGTGGTATGTAGAGCAGATCTCTACCAAACAACATGAGAATTTGCTGACATTTGGCTATCGAATTCACGGCCCATTAAACGTGGGGCATTTGCGTGAAGCGTGTGCTGCGTTACTTGCCAAACATAATGTCCTACAAACCAGTCTAAAAGAAGACAAAGGTCAGCTCATGCAACATGTTGCGACCAGCAATGTATTAGACTTCGAACACCTGACAGGGCGACGTTGGAAAGAGATCTATCAAGACGAAGTTCAGCATACTATAGAGCTTGATGGCGGCTCATTGATCCGCTTTCGACTGGTTGAACAACAAAAGCATCAATTCGTGTTGCTGGTGTTTTCGACTCACCTTGTTTTGGATGGCTGGTCAGTTAGCTTGCTCATAGAACAGCTTGGTTTTAACTATCAGTTGCTCAACAGTGGGCAATCTCTTGATTACACGCCGAATTTTTCTTACTCAAAAGCCACGTATAATATGCTTAATTATCGTGATTCTGAGCAGTTTGTGAGTGATTTGGCTTACTGGCAGACTTACTTACAAGACAGTCCAGACCCTGTGATCATTCCAAGAACGGATGTAGCGCTCAATCAAACCAGCCGGATAACTACGCACAAAAATCAGTTTAGCGTAACGCTTGGACGTCAGTTAACAGCCTTAATCTCGCAACGGGCAAAAGAGCATAACATCAGCCTATTTGGCTACTTAGTGTACTATTACGGCGTGGCACTTTGTCGCTTCAGTGCATTAGATGAAGTGTTACTGGCCGTTCCTAGTGCAAACAGAGATGACGCTGCTGATATCATGGGAATGTTTGTCAATACCATTCCTGTGCGTCTGAATTACAAACACCAGCCTACTTTAAAACAGGTGCATCAAAATATTTGTGAATGTTTGTGCCATGCCAAGACCTATTTAGATGAAATCAAGCAACACTGTGCTGCACAGCGAATATATGTAAACCTAAATTGCTTACAGGTAGGCATCGCAATGCAAAATACGGGACATGATAAAGCTCTGACTCTTGTGGGTTGTGAGTCTCAGTTTATGCAGTTGCCGATTGAAAAAGCACGCTTTGACCTATTTGCTCATTGTCGCTTAATTGATGAACAATTAGAGGTGTCATTTGAGTTTGACAGTGAACACATCTATCTAGCGTATGTTGAAGTTATCGCGGATATTTTCAAACAGCAAATTCGCAATTCTGTGGAATGGGATGACGAGTCTCAGACGAGCCAAAAGCTGAACCTCATAGCGCAGGCTAGTCGTCATGTACTTAAGCCAACACCACTGATGAATTGTCTTACATTAGCCTGTCAGACCGCAGCCAATGAAATTGCCGTTGTTGAGCAAGATAACAGTTACACGTTTTCACAACTGGCTAGTGATGTTGCTCGTATGCAGCAGCTTTTGCAACAACGTAACATGCCATCTGGTGGCCGTATCGGGGTGCAGATTGAACCATCATATGCATACATTGTCTCTATTATGGCGATTTTGTCTGCCGAGTGTTCATTTGTGCCACTCGATGCAAATTACCCACAACAAAGATTAGAGTTTATCGCCGAGGATGCAGAACTTGTTGCCACTATTGTGACTAAACCTGCCGAGCAGTCTATTTATGTTGGCCAACTTGAACTGAGCATAACGACTAATGAAAACCTTGTAACGACTGACATACATAGTAACGAAGCTTGTTTGCTTTATACCTCAGGCTCTACTGGGATTCCTAAGGGCGTGTCGATTTGTCGAGATTCAATTTTACGTTTGGCACAACAGCCTAATTTTCTTAAGCTGAATAAAAATGATCGCTTCTTGGTTGCATCGTCTCCTGCGTTTGATGCGTCTTTGCTGGAGGTTTTTGTGCCGTTACTCAACGGTATCAGTTGCAGTATCTTAACCAAGCAAGAATTACTAAATTATCAGACTCTCGAAGCGCAGCTGATCAGTAAAAAGATTAACACCGCGTGGCTTACCGTGTCGCTTTTTAACGATATTTATGCGAACTACCCACAAGCCTTGGCTCCGTTACAAAACCTGTTAATTGGTGGAGATGCACTACAGATCACCACCGTTCGTGCATTTTTAAGCAGCTCACACTGCCGACTAAATCAGTTTGTTAATGGCTACGGGCCGACAGAGTGCACAACCTTTGCTACCTGGTTTAATATCTTCGAGTTGCAGGATAAACATACCTGTGTGCCGATTGGTAAGCCTATCAATGACACCTTTGTGTATATTCTTAACACTGAAAAGCAGAGTTGTCGAGTCGGTGAAGTCGGCGAAATAGCTATAGGTGCGCCATGGCTGAGACCGAACTACAACAAACGAGCAGTGCTGAACGACGAGAAATTTATTATCAATCCAAACTATGATTTGGATGATTGCTACTACTTGTACCTGACAGGCGATCTTGCTCGTTACAATCCAGACCTAGATATTGAGTACATTGGGCGCTTAGATAAGCTGGTGAAGATCCGTGGTAATCGCGTTGAGCTTGGTGGTATCAACAAAGTGCTCTCTGCTCATGAGTACGTGGCAAATTCTCATGTCTGCGTGGTAGACAATAATGGTAAGAGCATTTATGCCTACGTTGTTAAGGGTAAACACGATATTACTGATAACGATTTATACAGTGATGTGCTGACCTATTTGCGTCATAAGTTAGAGCCTTTCCAGATCCCTTCGGTAATTATTGTGGTTGATGAAATTCCATTAACGATTAATGGCAAAGTTGATCAATCGAAGCTACCTTCACAGGTAGGCAGTGTAGGGTGTGACCATATCGCTGCGACGACAGACACCCAAAAGCAACTCTTTACATGTTGGCAGCAATTATTAAATTCCAACCAGTTTTGTATTACTGATAGCTTTTTTGATATTGGTGGACACTCTTTACTGGTACCTAAAGTTATTAACTTTGTGCAAAGCACGCTGTCAAAACGTCTCTCTTTTGTAGACTTTTTACAGCACTCTACAATAAAAGGGTTGGCTGAACATATTGATTCGCTGACATCAGACGATGTGCCGAGTTGTATAATGATACCGACTGAGTACCCTAGTTACCCGATGACCTCTCAGCAGTTAAATCTCTATTTTTCTCATGAGTTGTCATGTCATCAAGCGCTGTACAACATTCCGGTTGCTAAGCGCTTTACACAACATTTTAACGAGTCTCAGTTGCAAATGGCGTTACAACAGTTGTTGCTCAGGCATCGCGTGTTAGGCGCAACCTTTGAATATGATGACAACGATGAGCTGGTGATGATGTGTAAGCAGCACACCACATTGGCTCTCAAGGTGTATCCTGTTGCTAACGAAGCAGAAGCCATCGCAATCTGTAAAGAGCTGGCGATGAAGTCGTTTGAGTTGGATTCAGATCAGCTGTTTGAATGTTATTATCTGCCGTTGGCAGACAAAGTAGAATCACTGATTTTCATCAACATACATCACATCATTGCGGATGAAGCGAGTATCGTTTCTATATATAAAGCGCTCATTGCACTATATAATGGCGACGATTTACCTGCGTCAGAATGTGATTTTATGGATTTCTGCTGGTATCAGAATTCGATGATTGCACAGCAAAATCCACAGGATAAGCTATTGTTTTGGCAGAAAGTGTTTGCTGGGTACAATGGATTACTTAAGTTCACGACTCAACAGCGACTGCAAGAAAATAATAATGAGGCTTTTAAAACACGCTTTGAACTGAGTTCGGCTCATACGGTGAAGCTAGCGCAGCTTAGCCAATTAACTCAGGCGTCACTATTTGAGCTGTCTTTGGCTGTATACCAATTAGCAGTTATTCAGCTTACACAAAAAGATGACATCGTGATTGGTTTTCCTTATTCTGAACGAGCCGAACATAATCTGCTTGATGCGGTTGGGTATTTTGTTGACATCATCCCTAGCAGAGTGCAATTGGTGTCCCCGCAGCATAGCGTGCCTGAACTCAAGGAAGTGATAGCACAAAACCGACGTTTCATACAGATGCGTCCTACATCTCAAACCATTCCGTTTGTGCCTGATGTCGTTAGGCATGAGCATTACGCGTTACTCGTACAGAATGCGTTTTCATTCCACACTGGTGAGACAACCGAAATGTTGGGTTTCGATGTAGAACTAAACAACAAATATAGCCGCTTTGATAGTGTGTTTAATCTGACACTGAATGAACAAGGTGGTATGGCTGAAGTCGAGTGTGTCAAAGATCTCTATACACAAGGTACTCCAAGTGAGCTCTTTGCTGCATTTACGGCAGTCATTGAAAAAATTAATTTAGACAATTAAACATTAGGCAAATAAATGACAGTTAGAAAAATAATAGAAATTCCAGATGAAAGATTACGTGTAACTTATCAAAAAGTTGAGTGTGTTAGCACGGTGCAAACACTGATTGACGATATGTTAGACACTGTTTACAGCACCGATCATGGTATTGGCTTAGCCGCGCCACAAATCGGGCGAACAGAAGCCGTAGCAATTATAGATATCTCTACAACTAAGGATAATCCATTAATTTTGATTAATCCGGAAATTGTTGAAACCGATGGTGAATATATTGGTGAAGAAGGATGCCTTTCAGTACCCGGTTTTTATGCCAATGTTAAGCGTTTTAAGAAAATCAAAGTTAAGGCGCTAAACCGTGAAGGTGAAGAGTTTTTTGTTGAGGATGACGGTTACTTAGCAATCGTTATGCAGCATGAAATAGATCATTTGCATGGCAAAATATTCATCGATTACCTATCGCCACTAAAGCGTCAAATGGCGATGAAAAAGATTAAAAAGCAAAAAATGATAAATAACAAATGAAGTGTTAGGAATTCAAACAATGAATACAGAAATATTAAAGGACTTTCTTCCTGCGATACGTAGCAGTAATTACATCATGGATTTTGGTGATAGGGCATTTAGTCAAAGAATGCTCAAAGAACACTTGAATCAAGGCAGTGAATTTGCCAGTCGAACCATTTCGGAAATAGACCGCCAAGTGAGCTTTCTGTTTGATCAATATCTGACTCAAGGAGATAAGTTACTTGATCTGGGCTGTGGCCCAGGTCTATACACCACGCGTTTTGCAGAAAAAGGTGTAACCACATTGGGGGTGGATGTGTCGCCTGCTGCAATAGAGTATGCAAAAGAGCACGCAACATCAGCAGAAACATATCAACAAATTGACTTAGATAAATTTGACTCTAACGAACAGTTTGATTTGGTGCTGTTACTTTTCGGTATCGCAAACAATCTGGAACGACTTGAGACATTATTAAGAAAGCTAAAACGCAACTTAAAGTCCGGTGCAAAGCTGGTCTTTGAATTGATGGATCTGGAATTCATGAAGTCACTGGAACAGGGTAATGGTACTTGGGTGTTCCATCCAGAAGGTGGTCTGCTAAGTGAACAGCCGCATTATCAGCTATGTAGACGAATCTGGCTTGAAGATCAAAAAACCCTGATTGATAGAAATATGGTGATTACCGATTCGGCACAAACCAGCATATATGAAGGAGTTTTCTTTGGTTTTGAACTGGATGATTTTAATCAGTTATTACAAAAAGCTGGCTATAAAGAAGCACACATCATTTGCCATCAATTAGAAAAAGGTGAGTTGACTAAACATTTCTTTATGGTTGAAACAGAGCTCGCATAGAGCCTACCATTTAAGAACTTATTCAGAATCTTTTTGAATATCATTGTATTTCATATATTCTTGTCCATCAAAATAAGATCAACGCCACATGAGTGACCAGCGGGAATGAGAAAAACCGGTTCTGTCGCATTAAGCAGTGCTCGGGTAATATATCGTGTTTTTATTGAGAATTCTGACGATGTCTCTTATCCGAAACGCGTTCAAACGTCTGCATTACCCTGCTGATATTATTATTGCCCAGTGTGTCCGCTGGTATTTAGCCTACGCACTGAGCTTGCGTAATCTGGAAGACATGATGGCTGAACGTTATCTGTAGCGGCTCGCGTTTATAATCCAGCGGACTCGCATTTATCCGAT
This sequence comes from Xenorhabdus sp. SGI240, assembly GCF_040081915.1. Taxonomy (NCBI): domain Bacteria; kingdom Pseudomonadati; phylum Pseudomonadota; class Gammaproteobacteria; order Enterobacterales; family Morganellaceae; genus Xenorhabdus; species Xenorhabdus sp. SGI240. Next base: position 94 of record NZ_JBEBMB010000148.1, on the reverse strand, counting down.
TTTTTGGCTCACATTAATTGCAAATGAAAATCCCCACGGACTCACGTTAACTGCAAATGAGCTTGCACTTATCTTTCCGGCTTGCAATCCATTT
>NZ_JBEBMB010000147.1:0-3759 GCF_040081915.1 Xenorhabdus sp. SGI240 | reverse complement strand
GTCAGCTTCTGAATTACCCTCCGGGAAATTACGCGCATCCAGATAATGCGCAAACGTCATACGAATAGTGACACGAGCCTGAGCCATATTCTGATAAGCCAGACACATTGCACTAATGGTGCCATCAAGGTTAGCCACAGTGAGTGTGGACGAAGTTGAACGACCATCGCTATTCACCTCCAGTCCCTCAATTCTGACAGGCCACGGCTTATACTCCACGCCCTGCCACCAGATAGATTTAATCGGTAAGCTGTCTATATCGCCTTCCAATTCCTTTTCTGTATAAGGAGTGGGGTAATTATGGAAGTACAGTTCTGGCCCACCAAAGGCGGAACCATCAACAGAAAACAAAAGAATCTTATTCCCCGACTCAAGGCGTTGGAGATCTGCATTAATTTTCATGCGCTGAATGCCTGTTCAAATGTTGCTGATATTTTCATAACACCACCTGCCATAGGGAGCAGGGTTATTGAGTCTGCTTTGACCCGATACAGCCCTTTCTCACCAAACGGCGGCGTCCAGATAAATGACTTTAAGGTGTGCCTGCGGATAAACTGGAAGATAGGCATTACTTCTTCTTTAAATCCGGTGTAGGAGTAAGGCCAAGACTGGGTTTCGGGGTTAATTCCGTCAGCCGAGACCTGCTTATAGCCATCCCCAAACTCAACGACTTTAATTCGGTGTTTAAATTCACCACTGGGCGAATCCTGAATTTGGGTTCGCCATTTAAATTCTTCAATAGCCATATGAGTACCTATAAAAGAAAAAACCGCAGTTAAGCGGCGTTAGAATCCAGACTGGCACGGGAGTTTTGAGCAATAGTGAATACGCGCTCAGATACTTCTGCCAGTGATTCATTTGCTTTCGCGGCGTTGACCAGCTTGTTATTCACCGTAACCCACGCATCAGCATAGCCAGCTATTTTCTCAACAGATAGCGCTGCTGTTACCGCAGTGGCAGCTCTTGATAGACTCAATATCGCCTTTTCTGCTCCATTAACCGCCTGTCCTGTTTGGTTAAAACGTTGCTCCACCTGTCCAAGCGAGAATCTAATTGCCGTTGTGCTGTCAGCAATCGCGCTACATCCATTGATACCTGATAAACAATGTTGCCTACTTGATGTTCTGCCATTTTCTAGCCCCTGAAAAAATCGCTAAAGCGACTCATTTTTGAACAATAAATTCTTGCCATAGTCCCGAAATGGGACTAGAGTAAAAGTTATGAAAATAATATCCGTTGCATCACTGAAAGCGTTCTGGGAAAAGTACCCGGATGCAGAGCAGCCACTAAGAGCTTGGTTTGATGAGGCTAAAAAAGCCTCTTGGAAAACGCCTGCTGACATTAAGGCTCAATACCGCAACGCAAGCATTCTGAAAAATAATCGGGTGGTATTTAACATTAAGGGAAATGATTATCGATTAATCGTCTCCATCTTTTACCCCGCTGGATGGGGATACGTTAAATTTATCGGCACTCACAAACAGTACGATGCCATAGATGCTAATACCGTAGATATGGAGTAAAAATGAATATTAAACCTATCAGAACAGAACAGGATTATCAGGACGCACTGAAAGCCATTGCGCCACTATTCGATAACCAACCCGAAACTGGCACACCTGAGTTTGATTATATGGAAGTTATGGTATTACTGATTGAAGCCTATGAAGAAAAACATTACCCCATTGACCCGCCAGATCCGATTGAAGCTATTAAATTCAGAATGGAACAATCTGGCCTGACTGTAAAAGATTTAGAGCCAGCCATTGGTAAGTCTAATCGTGTCTATGAGGTTCTGAGCAGAAAGCGTAATCTAACACTGCCCATGATCCGCAATTTACATGGCATGTTCGGAATACCTGCCGATGTCCTGATAAAACAAACAAATAAAGCCCCGTAAGGGGCTATTTATGGCTTTCAGAGAAAATCAGTTATCACAATGCCCTTCTTTTGCAAGACGAACACCTGCCTTAGATATTACCCTTTTTCCTTCTTCCTCTGTTGAGGCACTCAAACCAGCGCCACCAACGAAAACTCCCATTTTTATGTATTGTCTTATGAAATAATTTTTTCCAGATTCGGTGAAAATTACTAGGTCATTAGGAGAGAACTCTGATTCGGTTGATATTTTGTGGTTTTGGTCGCCTGATACTTGTGTGTAGAAAAACGTTTTATCTGCTGTTTCTCCAATACACTTCCCATCAACATAAATGTCTTTTTTTAGAGCCTTACCAACAAAGCTGTCGCGGTAGATATATAAGCCAGATTTGCTTTCCTCTGGGGCAGAAAAGCTTTTAGCTTTTACTGATTCTTGTTCAGTTGCAAGAGGTACACTGGCACAACCACTGAGAAACAAAGCGCCTAAAAGAGAAGCTGATAAAAGTAATTTTTTGGTATTCATCATAAAAAAACAGAACCTTTTGTATAAAAGTAAAAAAATAACCTCGCAACTGAGGTTGCTTAGATAGAGTTTGAGTGATGGGTGTCCAGTTAAAATCTCTCTTTAAGCCACGGACGGTTTTAAAGCCCCTAATGGGGCTGTCACTTATTGTTATTATCTGTTAATGCATTATTCCAATACTTTATTTTTCTGATAAATGATTCATGAACTTCACTGGGCAGAGTGCGCTTTATTGTGGAGATCTCATCTTCAAAGTCTTGGTACACGTTCGTCGAGTCTGGAGATTGAATAAAAAATGATTCAACTAACTTTTTCACTCCATCATCATTTATCATGAAGCCGTCTCTTTTCTTTATAAGAAGACCTTCTGTGTTAACAGCTTTTTTTGCTGCTTCCACAATAGGGCCAACCTTGACCAAATCAATGTTGTGAAGCCAGTATGCATACCTGTCTTGAAATTGTTTCTGAATTGCTTTTGGCAATCTTTTATTAAGGCTCTCTATTTCCGATTGATAATTAAGCTCTATTTCTTGAGTGTCCTTGTCTATGTTTGCTTTTATCAACGTTTTTGATAGCTCCTTAACCCTATCATCTATTAACTCTATCCCATCCTTCCTTCTTTTATAAAAAAACTCAGGAGGGACACTAGATGGCTTAAATTTCTTAAGGGTTATTTCTTCTATTTTTTCCTGAACATCACTACCACAATGCTTGCATTTGAGCGCTTCCGCCTTAATCATTTCTGCACAGTAAGGGCATTTAACAAGACCTTCTTCCATTTGTTTTCGCTCTATGCCAGCATTATTTTTGCTTATCAGAAGTGAATGCACCAACGCAACAATGAACAACAAAAATCCATAAATCCACCATAGAATGAATGATCTGCCTTTGCTGTTTGCTATTAAGGCAGGAATTAAGCCAAGAATCACTGCTGTAAATAAAAAATACATTTTTCCCCTCGTCACAGTCAACTTTTTAACATTACCCAATACACGATGCTAAATGAGCAAAAGAAAGCCCCACTGGGGCTATTCTGTTTCATGCATATCAGTCTGTTGGCATCCAGCTTTGGTGTGCAGTTCATGATGAGTTATTAATAAACACACTCGAGCTTAAAGCCCAGTAAAGCTGGGTTATATCAATGCATAAGAGATTGCTTATAGTGACTATTTTTTCATTTCAGTCATATTTTTATCATACTGACCTTGTATATAGTTAAATCCATCCTTCATGTGGGCTTCTATCCATGCGTCATCAAGTCCGGTAAGTGCCACCATTGGCTGCCCGACCGTGTGAGCTGATTCAGCAATATCTGCCTCAGCCTGATAGTGCTTGATATTTAACCCGAATTCTGGATA
>NZ_JBEBMB010000146.1:0-4539 GCF_040081915.1 Xenorhabdus sp. SGI240 | reverse complement strand
CATTCCCCGCCAAAGGCATCGTGGTAATCCACCGGTAACGTCGTGAATTTTTGGGGCGGTGTCAGTTGCCATTCATCTGGTGAAGAACGCTGAAACTCCCGCTCTCCCCAGACATGCAGGGTTTTATCGATCAGCGCCTGCCCATCACGCGTGGTGACCTGTAACCGGACAGGTATTTTTTCACAGGCTTCACCCGCTGGCGCATAGGCGACACCATTGACAATCACATCACATTTGAATTTCAGCGGCGCTAAATCACTTTCCTGCAAAACCGATGACCGGTTCATTTCGCCGGAAAAGCTATCCTGTACCGTCAGTTCGCCATAAGGGGCGGCCAGTACAGGCTGGTAATGCCCCGAACCCACAGGCTGGAGCTGGTAGACGATTTTCATGGCAACAACATGATATTCCTCGTCTTCGGTATCCAGCATTTTGTAATTAATGACAGAAAACGGGGTCAGATTTCTGAATTCCATTGTTTGGCTCCTTAGTTCAGGTCAATGTCCTGCGCACTGATTTGGATGGCATCAGCAGCGTCAAACAGGAATTTAGTGCCCTGGATAGTGACATTGCCGAACTTGTCCATCCGCAGACAGCTGCTGCCGCAACGCAGTTCAATCACATCGCCGACCGTAATGGCTAACGATTCGCCGACCGTGTGCGTATGAGTGATCCCGACGTCCTCTTCCTTGTGCTCGAAAACATTGATGGTCTGGTTTTTTTCGACGGTTTCACTGTGGCTGGCCAGCACATGGGTTTCGCGGTTGTTGAGCACAGTGGTTTTCATGTCTTTTTGGGCATGAATAAACACTTCCTCGCTGCCTTTCGCATCTTCAAAGCGCAGTTCGTTGAAGCCTTCCCCTTTGTGGGTTTTGGTCTTAAACGTGGTGCGGGTCTTCGCGGCGGGTAAATCCAGTGGCGGGCGGTTGACGGCGTTATAGACACTGCCGGTCACTATCGGCCGGTCAATATCGCCATTAAGGTAAGAAACTATCACTTCCTGCCCGATGCGCGGGATGGCCATAAAGCCAAAACCGTTGCCATTCCAGCCCTGGGCCACCCGCACCCAGCAAGACGCGCTGTCATCGGCTTTGTCGTAGCGGTTCCAGTGAAAATGGACTTTAATCGCGCCGTCTTTGTTGACGAAGATTTCTTCCCCTTCCGGCCCGACCACGGTGGCACTCTCATCCCCGTCTGCCAGAGGCTTGTAATGAAACGGCGGTCGCCAGTCGGCATAGCCATCGATAAAACTGAAGTCATTGCTGAGTGTGGTGCCTTCGCCACCATTGTCCCCCAGTACCTGCGGGCAGCGCCCCTGATGGCTGATCCCGACAATCTGCCAGCAGGTATTGAGCGGGGTATGGGGATGGGCGGCAATGTTGAAAATTTGCCCCGGCATCAGTTTGATGCAGTTACTTTGCCCGTTGCCACTCTGCATCTGGTTTTTCAGGGCTTCATGACGGTACTTAACGAACGGTCTGGCTTCGGCATCCTTCTGAAAACGGCCATAACTCTCGTAAACTGTATACGGCGTCAGTGTGCCGAAGGCCTGATAATCAGGGTGGCTTTCCAGATGGGAGAGCGCGTAAAACGGCCGTTCGGGATTGAAATCCTTATTGATGGTGCGTTGAGGCGTCATCCCCACCCCCAGGCGAACCTGATAAATCGTATCAATTCCGTGCGCCGTTTCTGGCTGGGCGTTGTAAGTCAGTGTCAGGTCTGCCGCCATAGGCAGATGGCTGTCACTGAAAAACAGAATTTCATCCTCAAACCAGAAGCTGATCCCCTCTTCAGCGGCTAACCGGCAAAAAAAAGCATAATCGGATTCCCGCTTTTGGGTGATGTATTCCCGGCTTTGATGGGCATCTTCCAATTTTGAATCTGCGCGAACATGGTGTTTTTTCAGCAACAGCTTCAGGATATCCGGCACACTTTGCCGGTGATAAATACGGCTGTCCTGATTGAGTGTCAGTCGCCAGAGGGACGGGCGCACCGTCAAGGTATACAGGATTTTGTTACCATCGGTGCCGCACCAGTCAGCATGGGAAATGATCCCTGTGATTTTGCGTTGCTCCAGCATACCGTGGAAGATTTGCAGTACCGCTTCCTGCATCAACAGCGCGGTTAAATCGATTTCCGGCTTCGGGATAAAGGGATTGCCGGGCAGGGACTGAACCAGCGTTAGGTTCAGGGTAAACAACTCGGAAAGCCCTTCCCGCAGGGAAAAATCGGCTACTGCAAATGTGCCCTCAGGTAACCCTCCTATCTGGCAAACAAAACGTAATCCACTTTTTAGCATGATTGTGTCCTTCATTTTCGGTTTCATCTCATATCTCATTACATTTCACTGCGCAGCCCGAGTTGGTGCGGAAATACCCATAACGCCGTCTGTTCATCCTGCCGATAAATTTCCAGCATGACGAAGTTATTCCGGACAACAAAGCTCGCCAGCAGTTGGTCGATCACCCGACAGAACTGGTACATGATGCCGTCATTTTCATAACAGGCCGGATTAAGATGCACATGCAGGGTGTTGCCATTAATCACGCCCCCCTTTCTCCCTGGACCGTGGTCAAGACGGCTGTCAAACCGGGCGTCCAGATGCACAATCCCGTCAATATGTTGCTGCATCCGGCGGCTGAGCGCACGATCATGTCCGGTATAACAATCATACAAACGCAGAAAATTTTTCAGGGACGCGGTATTGAAAAGCAAAAACGGCGTGTGGTTGAGCTTATCAATCAGCGCCCAGTCTGATTTTCCCATCACCATGGGCGGAAAATCCGGTGACACGGGGGTGATATTGCTGGCACGCAGATGAGAAGGCACCGATTCCTGGGATTCGGTGATAGTCCCGGGTTCCAATGTCATGGCCTGCGTATGGTAGCCGATGAAGTGTGCACAAACCGGCTGGGATGGCAGTCTGGTGGCCTCTTTTCCGTCCGCCCCCAGAAAATATAGCCGGTTCTGGATACGCCCAAGCAGATCGATGGAGAGCCGGGGCTGGAAATAGAGATTATCGGGGTGCCCTTCATCACGCAGCCAGCCACTTTTCTCGTGGAACTGAGTCACAGGCTGGAAATGCAGGGCTTGAGCGTGAGATTGTTTTCCGCCGGGTTGTCTGGCCGTTTGGACACCCTGTAACCGGAATAACCGCTCAGTCTCTGATAAAGGAAGGGGATAATGCGCGTGATTTTCCGCCAGCGGGATCGGCGGGCTGACCATCATTTCCAGATGCACAGCGGGCACACAGCCTAACTGGAACGCATCGCCCAGTGTCTCCAGCGGCAGTTCGCCTTCCAGCCTGAATATCAGTTCAAATGACCCGTCGCGGTTTAACGGCAACTCGCGGTAATCCCGCGCATCGACGGTCACAAAATCAAAAACATGAGGCAGACAGTAGTATTCCGTCATCCGTTGCAGACGGTCAAAATGGTTATTGTTTGTGGGCAGTATACTGTGATGGTCATGAGCATCACATCCGTACAACTGGCTGTATCTGAGCCTTTTTTCTTCGTTTTGCGTGCGCAGGTAAATATTATCGAGATGCCGTTCCAGCCACAGACTCAGCTGAGCTGCCCGTTCACGGTCTGTGCCGAGAAAAAATTGCAGTAATCCCACCTGCCAACGGTCTGAAGCCACGCCTGTTTGGCGCAATGCCACAATGATCTCGCTGTATTTCCGTGTTTTTTGGATCTGCTTATCCAGGACAATAAAAGGCTCAATATGCAGGGGACGGCAGGTGTGAAACCGTAAACTGTGTTCCCCCTCAGCGGGGGTTACCGGTACGCCCTGAGGGATATCGACGGCACCCTGATGAACGCCCTGATGGGGCGTGAATTGGATGATGGTCGTCGGTGGCACAGGGCGCAGGGTATGCGGCCAGATGCGCTCCAGCATTTCATGGGTGACTTGCGGAAAGCTGTCTTCAACGGTGCTGCGCACATTTGAGGTTAATAATGAAAAACCCTCAAACAGGCGTTCAATATCCGGATCATGAGGGTTATTCAGAAAAGGTTCCAGATGCGGAAACTCCGCTGCCATCAACTTGGCTTTCTCACGCAAATAGGCCCGCTCTTGCAGGTACAGCGATCCCTTATTGTTTTTCATTGATTGCCATCTCTTATGTTAAGACGAATAATTAATCGGCATATTTTTGAGGAAGTTTATATTAAATGAAGATGTTAAAAGAAAAGGTTGCCTGTTACACAAATTGATTAATTAAAAAGGTTAATCTCATTATTTTTTATAATACAGGGGGAATGGGATGGGCGGTGTCGGTTCTTTTTTGCCACAGGCAAAAAAGAATTGTTTGCTGACTTATCCGGATTTTTTCCGCACGCTTTCCGTCTGTGTTCAGAGACGGGCAGGTGGGAATGAGAAAGCGCTGTACCTTATTATTCTGGCTGGGATGGATGCTCGCATCAGCGGGTCAGGCCAAAACGGTGATTTATACTGACAGTCAACATCCTCCCGTCAACCTTTCCCCGGACACACAAATTGTCTGGCTGGAGGCGACTGAACAACATCAGAGACAAA
>NZ_JBEBMB010000145.1:0-1394 GCF_040081915.1 Xenorhabdus sp. SGI240 | reverse complement strand
GTGGGATACGTGCCGCAAAATAACAAGGCCAAAGCCCCGCCTGCGATCCATTTGAAAGGCCAGTGGCTTAAGGCCGCTGGCTTTGATAAGGGTTGTACCCTGACTGTGAAGATTATGGATGGCTGTCTGGTGCTTATTCCTGACAGTGACGACACCCGCACCATTAAGCAACAGTACCAGCGCCAGCAAGACCAGCTCAGTGAAATTAAGCTGAGAATGCGGGAACTGCTTGGCGACTACAACAGCAACTAAGGGCAGGGACTGAGCGGCTCTTAAAAAGAAAAAAGCCGGAAGATCATGGGGATCTTTCCGGCGTTATTTCATAGTTTATTTACCTTGGGTTAAATTCAAAATATTCACCCATAAAATCAACAATTTTAGATAGATTTAAGCCTAAAAATCCTAGAACCTCAAGAAACCATGATAGATGCTCACCTATTTCTGGTATATCTTTTTCTTTTATTGATAAAAAGCAGATAGCTAATCGCGCCATTACAAGCGGTTTATCTTTAAAATTTCTAATTCCATCATTGCTATCAACATAATTCCACCAAAATGATAGAGCAGCTTCTCTCTCATCTTCGGTTTTACTATCTTTTAAGTATCCACGTGTAATTTGAATAGGATCATTCTCACAACCCTCAAAATTTATATTTAACATATCCGTTACTTTTAGTAAGAAATTCAAATATAACTGAACACATGACTTACTATCTTCAGGCCATTTAATTAAACCAATACTTATTGTCATTCAAATTTTACCCCAAAATATTTCAACACATAACTACAGCTTGCACACGCGGGTTTAGGCGATTTGTGTGCTATTCCTGAAGTACCTATATTTAAGGCCTTAGATGTAGACTTTGTTAGATCTTCAACTTTAACTCCAGCATTAAACGCCTGATCAAGACAGGATATTTCAGCACATCCACCATGCCAAGGTGCTCGGTGGGCAGGTGGTGTTCCCATTAAGACACCTGTAACTTTTGAATTTTGGGGAACTGTTTCCCCACTAATACCAGTAAAGACTCGGTTTCCTATTCTTAATTCAGCCGATGCACCAGATACTTTTCCTGCTGCCAGAGCACGATCGGCTGCTTCTTCTGCTGATCGCGGTGCTCTAGGGAAATTAGAGGACTCTCTAGCAGTCTTACTTGCTGCAATATTATCAAGAACATCTTGTTTGATATTGCCACAGTCGTTGCCTGCCAATCCATATGGATCAATAAAATTGGTAGGGTTGTGAACATATCCGTAAGGATTAAGGCCACCTTTCAGCCCTATCGGGTCTTAGGAACGATTCCGATGCGGTTGTACTTTTTTACGTGATTTTTTCTTTGAATATCAGCTTATTAAAGAACCATTTTTACCCGTTTAGACAAAATCGACGAACT